>JAEMPZ010000257.1 GCA_022759065.1 Acidobacteriota bacterium
CCTAACCCCTAACTCCACTTGCGGCCCATGAAGAACAACGCGGGCGGGGACAAAGCCCCGCCCGCATAAAGGCGTTTTTTGGGGCGCGAAATGTCGCGCCTATTCGTTGCCGGTTATCATTGCCTTGATGAGGCTCAATGGGGTTTTTCCAGTCGTCGTCAGGTAAAGGTGGACGATCAGGAAGGCCAGGAAGAAGTAGGCGCCGAGGGTGTGGGCCGGGGCGATGACGGAAAGGCCGCCCATCTTGGCGAAGAAAAGAGGCCAGCGGTTTGAGCCCCATAAGAGAAGCCCCGTCGCAATCTGGAAAGGAAAGAGAACATTCAGAAGCATGAGGTATGTGAGCTTCTGGAGCGGGTTCAGTTTGTGGCGCGGGTCCGCTTCGTAAGGATGCGGCTCCCCCTTGAATATCCCGTAGAAGTAAAACCGGAACTGCTTGAAGGCGCCGGTCGTGAAGTCGTCCATCCTCGGGATGAAGTGGTGGTACTTGTCGGCGGTGAAGTGGTAGAAAAAGCCGAGGAAAGCGTTGGCCAGCAGGGCAAAGCCGAGCCACGAGTGCCAGTGGACGGCGCGCGCCATGTTTCCGACTATTGGAAATCGGTCGGGGTAATGGAGCTGGAATCCGGTGAGCAAAAGCAGAATTATGGCCGCCGCCTGGAGCCAGTGCCAGACGCGTTCGTGAGTGGAATAGAGGGGTTCTTCGTGGTTCATGAATGGCCTCCACCGAAGATGATGCGCAGTCCGCCGTGGATCAGGGCAAAAAGCAGCGCGCCGAATACCGACAGCCAACCTATGATTTCAATCCATCCAACGCGGGAGTTACCGATTATATAGAACGAGGCCAGAAGGGAATGGTTGTCGAAAACCACTTCCTTGTCGGTCCACTTGGCCACGGGGCGCTGCGCGCCCTGGAAATAAACCGGCACGTTCTTTGGCAATGCGTTGTCCAGGTCCAGTGGGCGGTTGAGGATGCTTTGTTTGGAGTGGCAATCGGTGCATTGCTTGGTGGCCTGATCCTTGCCGACTGTGCTGTGGCTCATCGCCCAGGGAACGACCTCGATGCGCAGTTCCGGGTCGGTGATTCCGGCGTACTTTTGCAGGAGCCCCTTGACCAGCTCGATCTTCTGGGGCGAATCGTAAATCGCGTGCTCGCTGTCTATGATGCCGTCCTTGTCGCCGAACGCCTGGACGATTTCGGGCCGGTACTCCCACCCTGCGTCTGGATCATGCGCGCTGAAGAAGGCTTTCTGGACCTGCCACGTGAAGACCGGGCGGCCCTTGGCCTTGTCAAACCAGTAGACGCCGGTAATCAGGTTCGTCGGGCGAATCTGCGGACGGCCGTCCTTGTCGGGCGTCACGATGTAAGCGGGCTTGAAGCCGGTGACCTTGGAGTCGGGGTCAACGATGTCACCTTGGATGCCGCGGAAGGTGATGCGGCTCGTGCCGGTGTCCATCAGGAATCCCCACTCGTCGCTGCGGTAGGCCCAGAAGTGAACGGCCGGGATGTGGCACGTCTGGCAGGTGAGGGCCTGGAAATGAATCTGTTTGTACGGGAGGAAGGCGTGGGTCTTCGACGTGTCGTGGCATTCATTGCAGCCGCGCATCGTGTAGTGGCGCGTGACGTTCACCGTCTCCGGAGGAATATTGCCCCGCGCGAAGTTGTGGTCGGGCCGCTTGAGATAGGTGGCGATGTCCTCCTGCATGGGCCTGTACTGAAGGCTCTTTTCCGGGTCGGATTGGATCTTGCGCCCCGGGTTGTTTGGAGCGAAATGGCAGTCAATACAGACGAGGTTTTTGGCGGCGTGGACGTCCCAGGGGTAGTCCATCTTTTCCTTGCCGACTATGTTGGGGGAGACGGTGTCGCTGATCTTTGCGCCGTTGTATATCCACCCAGCCTTTTCGGTGCCGCGCATGATGTCGCCGAAGACGATCGGCTGAATGTTGGTGGAATCCTTCGCCGAAAAGCCGTGGCACTGGGCGCAGTTCTGAAGCGTCGGGTCGGAAAGGTTCAAGGCCTCCGGCTTGACGGTGCCGTCGGGATTAAAGGCTTCTGGCTTGTATTTGAGGGAGCCGTCTTCTGAAGCCTCGACCAGCGCGGTTCCAGCCAGAGTCGCGGTATCGGCCCAGCGGAAGTCGCCCTTAGCCATTCTCTCCTTGCGGTCTTTGCGGCTGGCGCCCGGAACGTGGCAGATGAAGCAGTCGCCTTCGGAGATGCCGCTCTTTTGCCAATCCCACGGCTTTACCTCTCCGGTTTGGGCGTCGCGAACCGTATAGCTGGGGTCCAGCGCCCCTTTGGAGACCGCCTTCGGCGTGTTGTACCGGTTGCCGTACAGGTCATACTCCGAAATGCCTCCGCCGGTGTGGCAGACGCCGCACTTCGTCAGCCACTCGGCTTGGCTCATGTCCACGTCCGAGATGTCAGTGACGCCGGCGTGGGTGAGCTGGCGGTTTGGAATAATGGAAAACTTGCCAAACATGCCGGGCGAGGAGTTGAACGGGGCGACCCCGTGGGAAGCCAAGAGCTTCGGGTCCATCTCGTTCTTGCCCTGCTGAAAGTGAAAGCTGTCGGTGATGAAGTCGTAGTCGTGGCACTTGCCGCACGTCTGCCTCGTGCTTATCGGCGCCTTGCTCTTCAGCACGTTCACGCCTTCTGCGTCCAGAAGCGTGATTGCGGGATGAGCGATCTTGGGCGCGGGCGCCTCTTGTGCCGCGACGCCGGCGCTTGCCGTGAGCAGCGCCAGGCCAATGCCTCCGCACAGCAATTTACTCAAGCGCATAATCTCTCCTTAACGAATGCCGTTTGTGAAGACAGCGCCGGAGGCCGTGAGGCCTCCGGCGCCTAAAACCAAAGGCTAGAACCGCGCCTCCAGCATCATGTAGGCGTTCTTGACCGTCTTGGGGAACGGGTAGAAGTTGTAAGTGACGTTGTCGAGGTTGAAGTAGCTCAGGTCGCCAGGAGCGATCTGCCAGCCGCTGAAGGCCGTGGAGTAGTCGTAGTGGGTGTATCCCACCTTCAAAGCGACGTTCTTGGCAAAGTTCCAGTGAACGTAACCTTCCCATACGTCACCCCTGGCCGCTAGTTTATCACTAGGTTCGCCCGCGGAGGGAGTATAGGTAAACCAGCGGTTGGAACCGTGGTTGAATTCAAGGCCGAGGCTCACCAGCGTGTTCGGGCGCCATTGGACGCCTGCCCAGTAAGCGGAGCCGGTCTTGCTTTCATTGGGGTCGCCCAGCAGGCCGCCGAAACCGTACTGGCTGACCTTGCCGTTCGGGTGGCTCTTGATGTAACCGGCGGAGACGAAGTAGGTGAACTTGTCGCCGATGTTGTGTTTCCAGGTGAGGCCCCACTGGTCCATGTCGCCCAGGTTGTTTGTGGCTGTAACATACTGGGGGCTCGGCATGGCGTATGGGCCTGGGATGGGGAAGTTGATGAGCGTGCCGAATGGAATGTCGGTCATGTTGTTGAAGCGGTTGTAGCCGAGGATGAACTGGGCGTTGTTGACCGTGTTGCCAGACATCCACATGAGGGGCATGTCGTAGATAAATCCGATGACGGTGCTGTCGCGCATCGCGTTGATGCGTCCCATGCCGAATGGGGTCATGGTGTAGTTCTCGGCCACCTGGCCGCCGCCTCCAAAGCCGGCTTCATAGCCCACGCCGGCGCAGATGCCGATGCTGGTGCCTTCTGGAAGGCCGATCGTCCCGAGGTCATAGTCCACGTGAAGGCCGTCAACCTCCGCGTTGACCATGATCGCCTGCGGCGTTCCCTGGCGCTCGCTCTCCTCGCGGACTTCCATTGGAGGGCCGTCGCTTGTGTTCATGCGCCCGATGGCCATGGTCAAATGGCTGGTGGGGAACTTGTAGATGAAGAGGGCGCGCTCGACGTGAAGAATGTCGCTGGACGGCACGCGGGTTGAGCTGAAATCGTTCTGTACGGTGTTGGGCATCCCGTTGAAAATCGGGACGTCCGCGCCGCCGTAGAGCTTGTACATGGAGAGGCGGCCCATGAACTTCATGTTGTCGTTGATCTGGGCGCTCATCTTGAGCCTCATCCTGAGCGACCACTGCATCGCGTTGGTCCAGTCCTGGGGGCCGACCGGCTGGTAGATGGGGTTGCCCATTCCATCAAAGCCCATGAACTGGTTGTAAGGGTTGATGTGCCAGCTCTGGTAATCGGAACGCACGCGCATGTCGCCGCCCCACGAGATGTTGTCGCTCGCGGTCTTGGCTTCAACCTTGGCAACTCTGGCTTCAAGGTTCTGAACTTCTTGCGAGGGCGCCACCTGCTGCTGCTGCTGTTGCGAGACTTTCTGTTCGAGCGCCTGAAGCTGCTGCTTCAGCGCCTCGATCTGCTTCATCAGCTCTTCGTTGCTCTGGGCAAACAGGCCAAGAGGCAACATAAGAACCGCCAACAAAACGCCTAACTTCCTCACTCTCTCCTCCTTTTGCGCCATTTGAAGGCGCGGTTAACCGCAACCTCTTCCCGCCCAGATATCATCAGCCGCCGCACGTCTCGGGCTGCGGAGAATCGGACGCGTGGGCGACCACAAAGGCGAGCACGTCTTGGATCTGGTCGGGCGTGAGAATCTTGCTGAGCTGTTCCGTGCCCTTGTTGTGCTTTCCATCCTGGAAGTACTGCTTCCACTGGGCCTGGGTCTTGGTCAGAGGGGTAACCACCCCGCCCGCCTTGCCCGCCACGTGGCAGGTTTTGCAGTTCTTCTTGAAGAAATACTTGCCTCTGGTCTCGCTGCCAGCGGCCACGGTCGCGATAACCATCGCGCCAAGGCCCGCCGCCACGAAAGCCGTCTTGATCCACTTTGAAACCGTCATGCTAACCTCCTTTGGCCTTTCTAGGCCCGTTCTAGTTTGAGTAACCCTTCAGAGCGAGGCCCGATTTAGCGCCTCGCCGCGATTATAGATGCTCTCTCAACCTGGAGGGAACAGAGGCCGCCTCCGGTTGGTGGCGGGTGGCCATTTCCCTCTGTCCAAATGTGCATATAGGTCATATGGCCACGCGATATTGGGCCCATTGAAAATCCTGTTACCTTTCCAAATAAAATGCATCGCAACCTATCACTCAAGGCGGCGAAGAACGCGCTCGCCAAGGGCAACGACGAGTTTTCTGGGGAACAGCCGTTCGGAAACGACTTGGATTTTGTTGGCGAAGCCCGAAATGACGACCGGTTTGCGGCCGAGCGCGCAAAGGGCGTCTTTGGCTACTCGCGCGGGATCAGCCCCGGTGTGCGCCGCGCCACCCGCGCTGCCTTGAAACTCCGTGGCCGTGGCGCCTGGGCAGAGGGCCAGGATGTCCACGCCGGTCCCCTTCAATTCTTGGGCCATGGCTTCGGCGAGAAGCAGGTCGAAACCCTTGGTGGCCCCGTAGAGGCTCATGTGCGGCGTGCCCTGAAAAGCCGCCGTGGAGGCCACTATAACCATCCCGCCTCGGCCCCTTGCGACGAACCTCTTGGCGAAGTGGTGGGCTAAAAGGGCCACGGTGGTGCAATTGAGACGGATCATCGTCGGGTAGCGGCGGGGCTCCTGGTTGACCACAAGGCCGTAATAGCCCATTCCGGCGTTGTTGATCAAGAGACCGACGTCCAGGCTTGACGTGGCGCCTTTCAATTCATCGGCCGCCTCTTCTTTGGAGAGGTCCAGGGGAACAACCTTGCACTCTATGCCATGGGTTTTGGAAAGTTCATCGGAGAGCTTTTGCAGCCGTTCGATGCGCCTGGCCACCAGAACTAGGTTGAACTTGAGGGCGGCGAGCTGGAGCGCGAACTGCTCGCCGATGCCGGCGGAAGCGCCAGTGATCACCGCCCATGGGCCATACTTTTCCTTAAGATTCATCTTGCCTCCCCACTTCATCTTTCATACGACGACCGGCCAACGACGAACGACGACCGCGCCAGGATTTGCGCCTCCGTCGTCCGTCTGTCGTCCGCCGCCTGTCGGCCGAGCGAAACCGTGAGCGCGGCTATCATTGCCACGATGGACAGGTTTCTCGCGCTCAGCCCTCGAACCGTAGCCATCGGCCACCTCCCCTTAATCATAGACTACGGGCGGGGCAAATGGAAGTTGCGCCTGGCATCGCCGAAGGCGCCGGACTATCTTCCGCGCCGCGGGGCTGGAACGAAAATAAGTCAGAGGTGGAATTTTCGCGAGCTTTCGGGTATATTCCCTAAGCAGGCCGGAAGGTGAGGCCATGGAGGAAGTCATGCAGCATCTCAAGAACAAAATAGTCTTGGTCACTGGGGCGAGTGCCGGCATCGGCGAGGCGTGCGTTAGGGCTTTCGCCTCTGAAGGGGCGCGCGTCATCGCGGCCGCTCGCCGCATGGAGCGGCTGGAAGCCCTGGCGCGAGAGGTTCGCCAGGCAGGCTGCGAAATCCTTTCCCTCGGGCTGGATGTTCGCGACCGCCAAGCCGTTGAGAGGACGCTTGGGCGTCTTCCCGAGGAATGGTCGGCCGTTGACGTCCTCGTAAACAACGCCGGGTTGGGCAGGGGCCTTGAGAAACTCTACGAGGGGGACCCGAGCGAATGGGACGAGATGGTTGATACAAACGTAAAGGGACTGTTGTACGTGACGAGAACAATCGTTCCGGGAATGGTTTCGCGCGGCCATGGGCACGTCATCAACATCGGTTCGGTTGCCGGCCGCGAAGTGTACCCAGGGGGGAACGTCTATTGCGCCAGCAAGTTCGCCGTGAAGGCGCTCACGCGCGGGCTCAAGATGGACCTTACAGGAACGCCCGTGCGAGTGACCACAATAGACCCTGGCATGGTCGAAACCGACTTTTCAGTCGTGCGGTTCCGCGGCGACAAAGCGCGCGCCTCAAAAGTATACGAGAACATTGAGGCGCTCAAAGCGGATGACATAGCTGATGCCGCCGTCTGGGCCGCCACGCGCCCCGAGCGAGTGGACGTGACCGAAATGGTCATAATGCCCGTCGCCCAGTCCAGCGCCATGCTAAACCACCGCGGGCCGTGGCTGCAAGCGCCGAAGAAGGGGTGAAGCGGCGCTTGGCTGGGTTTCGCGATAGGTCCTATTTGTCATACCCCTTGAAGGCGCAAATGCCCGCTTGAGGGTCAAAGTAAATGTTGTAAAGGTCGAGGATGTCCCTTCCAACGATCACGCTGTAGGTCAGGCCGTTACCTGAACCGAGCCTCGTGACCTGAACGGTTCCCATAGTCAGCTTCGCGGGCCCAAGGTAAATGACGGTGTCGTTGGCCACTCCGGTAAGAAAACTGCCTGACATGCCGGTGAAGGATTGAGCGCCGTATTTCACGTTGACCTTAACCCCAAGCTCCTTGGCCTTCTCGGCGTCCACCATTGTTCTATCGGCCCCTGTGTCCAACATGCCAAAGACATTGGGCTTGTCATTGACCTTGACCGAGACGTAGGGCCGGTTGAAAACCCAGAGGCTGGGTATTCTCACTATGCCTTGGCCCAAAGCCGCTTCGGGTGGCGTCTTGGGAGGATATAGCGTCAGCTTGCCGTGCCGCCGGTCGTAGAGAATTCCATAATCGCGAAGGGCAGCCATTGGAATAATGCCGGCGACCGTTTTCCAGAAGTCGGTCTGCTTGTCAATGACAATGGCGGGGACGTTCTTCAGGGTGATGGGCCCAATGGCGAGCGTGCGCAGCACCACCCAATTAGATGGCCGCGTTCCCCTGGCTCCAAGCCCGATGTACTGGGCCGTGGCGACTGGCGCAAGCCCGCTTGCCTTCACGACGCCCTGGCTGACAATAAAAGCGTTGGTTCCCGAGTCCAGAACCATCCACTCTTTTCCGCCGCCGTTGATCGAAACCGGCGCAACGACGCTTGTGGTCGTTGAAACGGTCATGGTGTTGCTCATGCTATTGTAGCCGCCCATGCCTAGCGCGGCGAACTCCTTGAATTCGGACCGCTCCTTCAACGGAATAGTCGCTGGGAGTGAACCGGAGAGTGATTCGTCGAGCAGTTTTCCGTCACCTATGGAGGAATACAATTTGCGCAGGTTCTCGTAGTCGTCCTTTGATTGAGGGTCAGCGGCGATTAGTTTGTCAATGATCTTGAGGCAGCCTGGCCCTGTTCCGTCCAGGTCCAACGCCTCGTTCAATAAGACTGGCGCCGGCTTTTCCTGCCTGGCCACGGCGCCAAGAACGAGAAGCTTCGCCTCGTCCTCGCGGCCTGATGCCCTCAATGCCCTCGACGCTTTCGTGATCGCCAGACCGCCCCAATCTGGATCGGAAAAGA
>JAEMPZ010000024.1 GCA_022759065.1 Acidobacteriota bacterium
CTGGTTGACGTCGCCCCGACGGTGCGCGCGCTTGTGGGCCTTGCGCAGCAACGGTCAGATGGAGCATCGCTGGCGGCGTCGCTTGATGGCGGGGCGCAGCATCGCGGGCCCGTGTACATCGAGAGCCTCGAAAGCCTTAACAGTTACGGCTGGGCGCCGCTTTACGCCTGCGTTGAAAACCATTCAAAATATATCCTTGCGCCAAAGCCAGAATATTACAGGCTGGATAAAGACCCCGAAGAGCTCTCCAATCTTGTCGCAACGGAGAGCGCCGCGGCAAAGCCCATGCGCACATGGCTTCAAGGCCGGATCAGCCGCCAGAAAGACATGGCGTCCCCGGCCAAGCTTTCGCTGGACAAGGAAGAGCTTCGCAGCTTACAAAGCTTGGGCTACATTTCGGGCTCGGAGGGGCGCAACGCCGGAAGCTACCGAAATCCGAAGGACATGGCGCCAATTCTGCCCGATATCGAAACGGCCGAGATTTTGATTCAGAAGGGGCAAAAGGATGAGGCCATGGCGCTTCTTGAGAAGGTGATTCCGCGCGACCCTGGCAACCCGCTTTTTCATTACCAGCTGGGTGTTTGCAGCGTGGCAAGCGACAAAGCGAAGGCTGAGGCCGAATTGAAAAAAGCGCTTCAGCTGCGTCCCGAGTTTCCGCAGGCGTGCCAACAACTGCTTCTGTTGTGGATAACAACGGGGCGGTCGGAAGATGCCTTCAAGCTTGGCCAGGGCGCCCTTAAAACGATGGACGACTACGACGGCGTTATCCACGCGCTGACCGGCTTCGCCGCGCTGAAGGCGGGTCACCCCGCATCGGAAGTGCGCGCGCTTTTGGACGGGGGCGTGCGTGAAGGGGTGGAGGCGCCGATAGCTCTCAAAGGGCGCGCGCTGTTGGCGATTCAAGAAGGCAAGTCTGACGAGGCGATAGCCTACCTCCAGAAACTCGCTGCTAGCACGGAGCCTTCATACATGGTCAACATAGGCAAAGACCCGCGCTTCGCGCCGCTCCACGAGGACGCCCGCTTCTGGAAGATCATCCTCACCGCACAGAACTCCGCGCGGTGATACCAAGCGCGGCGGCGGCGGACGGCTGGGTGCGAATGCTAAATTTTGAATTTTGAATGTTGAATTGGTGATATCATCTTTTTTTGATGGCGGCTCGGTATAAAAGATAAGGGCGGACGGGATTCACTCCCGCCCGCCATGGTTTAATCGTAAGCGAAAAACCTCTCTACCAAATCTGGCATTGTTTGTCCGCCGCGTTGGCCATCGGCCCCTGCTCGCAGCCGAAGGCTTTCGAGAAAGTCCCTACGTTCGCCAGCGTTCCGTTTACGCGCCATTTTGCCGGAGGGTGCGGATCCACTGTCGCCAGCATTCGGGCGAATTGGGGGCGCACGCTTCCCGCCCAGACGTTGGCGAAGGCGAGGAAGAAGCGCTGTTCCGGAGTGAAACCATCCACAGGCGCAGGCGCCGGCCTGCCCTCAAGCGATTTCATGTAGGCCCTCATCGCGAGGGTGACGCCGCCGAGGTCGGCGATAGCCTCCCCCTCAACCAGCTTCCCTTGCAAGTGAACGTCGCCGTCAACGACATAGCCTGAATACTGGTCGGCGATGCACTCGCCGCGTTCCTTGAAAGCCTTGAGGTCTTCAGGCGTCCACCAGTTCTTCAAGTTTCCTTCGCCGTCGTACTTCGCGCCCTGGTCGTCGAAGCCGTGCGTTATTTCGTGTCCGATCACAACGCCTATGGCGCCGTAGTTGGCCGCGTCGTCGGCCTTTGGATCAAAGAAGGGGGGCTGGAGAATCCCGGCCGGGAAAACGATCTCGTTGAGGTGCTCGTTGTAATAGGCGTTAACCGTTGGAGGCGTCATGTCCCATTCAGTTCGGTCAACCGGCTTGCCGATCTTGGAGAGGTCATAATCCTCCTCGAATGCGCTTGAATTCCAGACGTTTTCAAAATAGGAAGCGCGGCCGATCGCGAGCCCCGAGTAATCCCGCCACTTGTCCGGGTAGCCGATCTTCTCGGCTATCTTGTCCAGCTTGGCAATGGCGGTAATTCTGGTCGGCTCGCTCATCCATGACAGCGTCCGCAAGTCGTCGCGCAGCGCCGCCTTGATGTTGTGGAGGATGTCCAGCACCTTGGCCTTCGCCTCGGGACCGAAGTACTCCTTGACGTAAATCTGCCCCAGCGCCATGCCCATGGCGCCCTCTTCCGACCGCACCACTTTCATCCAGCGCGGAAGGTCTTCCTTGGTCCCTGTCAGGGTGCTTCTGAAGTCAAACCCCTCTTTAACGAAATCGGAGGAGAGGCAGGGCGACGCGAAACTGGCAAGGTGCCAGCTCAAGTAGACCTTCCAGTCGGCCAGGGGCGTTGCTTTCAACTGCTCGGAAAGGCCCTTGAAAAAGTCCGGCTGGCCTATGTTTACATGGTTCTTGATTTGTGGAAGGCCGATCTCGCCGGCGTAGAGTTTCCAATCAAAAGCGGGGGCGATCTTTTCCAGTTCGGAGAACGGTGATGGGTGATAAACCTTTTCAGGTTCGCGCATTTCGACGCGAGGCATGGAAATCTTCGCCAGCGCCGTTTCAATATTCAGAACGGTCTGAGCCTTCGAGGCGGCTTTTTCTGCCGGGTCGCCCAGAAGCTCGAACACCTTCGCGACGTGTTTGATGTATGCGTCGCGGATTGCTTTGGATTTCGCGTCATCCTTCAAGTAGTAATCGCGGTCCGGCAGGCTGAGCCCGCCCTGGCGGAAGGAGGCGATGACGAGCGTCGCGTCCTTGTCATCCTGGTCTGAACCCATCCTAAAGAGGACGCCCACGCCGTGGCGCTGAAGGCGCGCCGCTTCCGCTGACAACTCCTTGAGGTCCTTGATGGCGGCGATGCGCGAAAGCTCGGGCTGAATCGGCTTTGCGCCAAGTTCCTCGGCCTTCTTCTCGTCCATCGCCGTGGTGTAAAAGTCGGCGAGTTTGCGCTCGATGCTTCCAGCCGGAGCTTTTTCATCCTTGGCAAGCGATTCGAGTATGGCGTGGAGTGCCTCGGTGTTGCGCACCGAAAGCTCGTCGAACGTCCCCCAGCGCGGATAGGCCGGCGGCATTGGGTTCCTGGCGACCCAGCCCCCGGTGGCGTAGCCGTAGAAATCCTCGCACGGCTTGACCTTCGCGTCCAAGTTGGCCGGGTCAACGCCATGGACTTCCGTGCCTTTGGCGGGGGCAACGGGTTTTGCTTCCTGCGCCCCCGCCTGAGCGCAAAAAGCAAGGATGGAACCTGCGACAACCAAAGTGACAAAGCGCATGCGAACTCCTTTCACCGCGTCAGTTTGCGGTAGGTTATGCGGTGGGGCCGCAGGGCGGCGTCGCCCAGCCTGCGGCGTTTATCTTCCTCGTAGTCTTGATAGTTTCCCTCGAACCAGACCACCTTGGAATCGCCCTCAAACGCGAGGATGTGCGTCGCGATCCTGTCAAGAAACCATCGGTCGTGGCTTGCCACCACGGCGCAGCCGGCAAAGTTTTCGAGCGCCTCTTCGAGCGCCCTGAGTGTGTTAACGTCGAGGTCGTTTGTAGGCTCGTCGAGGAGGATCAGGTTGGCGCCCGACTGGAGCATTTTCGCAAGATGAACCCTGTTGCGCTCGCCGCCTGAGAGCGTCCCGACCTTTTTCTGCTGGTCCTGGCCGGTGAAGTTGAACCGGCCGCAGTAAGCGCGGGCGTTCATCTGCGCCTTGCCTAGCGTGATATTGTCGTATCCCCCGGATATCTCCTCGTACACCGTTTTTTCCGGGTCCAACGTCTCCCTGGTCTGTTCGGCGTAAGCCATCTTGACCGTTTCGCCTATGCGAAAGCTCCCCGAGTCCGGCTTTTCTTGGCCCGTTATCATTTTGAAGAGCGTCGTTTTGCCGGCGCCGTTTGGGCCAATGACGCCCACGATGCCGCCGGGGGGGAGCGAAAAGTCCAATTCGTAACAAAGGACTTTGTCCCCGAAGGCCTTGGAGACTTTTTCGGCCTGGACGACGACGTTGCCAAGCCTCGGCCCTGGAGGGATGTAGATTTCAAGTTCCCTGGCCATCTTCTCGGACTCCGCGTTGAGCATCTGCTCGTAAGCGGTGATGCGCGACTTGCCCTTTGCGTGGCGTGCCTTCGGCGCCATGCGAATCCATTCAAGCTCGCGGGCGAGCGTCTTCTGGCGCTCGCTCTCCTGCTTCTGCTCCTGCCTCAGCCGCTCCTGCTTCTGTTCGAGCCAGCTCGAATAATTGCCCTTCCAAGGGATGCCCTGGCCCCTGTCTAGTTCCAGTATCCATCCCGCCACGTTGTCGAGGAAGTAGCGGTCGTGCGTCACCGCGATGACCGTGCCCTCATACTTCTGGAGGTGCTGTTCGAGCCATGCGACCGTCTCGGCGTCGAGGTGGTTCGTAGGCTCGTCCAGAAGAAGGATGTCCGGCTTCTGCAACAACAACCTGCAAAGAGCCACTCGGCGCGCCTCGCCGCCGGAGAGAACCTTCGCCGGCGTGTCGCCGGGCGGACATCTGAGCGCGTCCATAGCGAGTTCAAGGCGCGAGTCGAGGTCCCACGCGCCAGAGGCGTCGAGCTTTTCCTGGACCTTGCCCTGCTCCTCGATCAGTTTGTCGTAATCAGCGTCCGGGGCGCCGAAGCCCTCGTTGATCTCATCGTAGCGTTTCAGCAGCGCCACGACCTCGGCGACGCCCTCTTTCACTATTTCGAGCACCGTTTTCGACGGGTCCAGCTTCGGCTCCTGCTCCAGAAGGCCGACGCTGTAACCTGGGGACCGGTGGATTTCGCCGAGGAATTCAGTGTCCACGCCAGCCATGATTCTTAACAGGGAGGACTTGCCCGACCCGTTGAGGCCGATGACCCCGATCTTGGCGCCGTAAAAGAAACCGAGGTAGATGTCCTTCAGAACCTGCTTCTGGCCGCGGACCTTGCCCACTCCGGCCATCGAATAGATGACTTTGTTTGGCTCTTCCTGCTTTGACATGAAAACTCCCTGTCTTATCTTCCCCTGCTGTCGGTTGGACTGGTGGCGCAACCAGTGCCATTCAAGTATTCCAGAAGTTGCGAGGGGCGCTCAAGCAGCGCTTTCGCGCCGGCATCGGCCAACTCTTCAGCGGGGCGAAAGCCCCACAGGGCGCCCAACGGAGTCATGCCGGCTCGAAGCGCGGTTTGGATGTCCGTGGACGTGTCGCCCAGATAGAGCCATCGTTCCGGGACAATGCCCAATTCATTGGCCAAGGCAATTGCCGCCGACGGGTCCGGTTTCTTTGGCACATCAGGCTTGGCGCCGCTTACGGCGGAAAATATGTTCCGCTTGAAAAAACGTCCGACGTTCAGCAGGGTGAAGTCATTCGGTTTGTTGGACAGGACCGCCATCTTCACGCCCATTGCCTCAAGATCGTCGAGTAATTCGGGAATGCCGGCGTAAGGGCGGGTTTTCTTGTCCCACCTTCGGCCGTACTCCTCCCGCATGGCGGCAACCAGAGCCTTCCAAACTTCATCATCGCCCCTTCGCTCTGGCGGCAGGACGCGGCGGGCAAGCGTATCAACGCCGTCGCCCACCATGAAGCGGTACGCGTCCTTGGGATGCGGAGGGAACCCGAGCCCATGGAGCGCGCTGTTCATCGAGTCGCAGAGATCGTCAAGCGTGTCTAATAGCGTGCCGTCAAGATCGAAGAGCACTGCCGCGTAGGGTGGCTGGATATTAGATTCAATCATGTCATGGCCCGCAAGGACAACGGCGGCGGATGAAGGATGATGGATGACGGATGAGAAAAGGGAAAAAACATCCGCTCATCTCTCATCTATCATCTATCAACCCCCTTACACACCGCGAGATTCAACGACCAGACCAGGAACGCGTAGCGGTCCGCGGCCTCTTCTATGCGCTTCGCCGTCGGCTTGCCCTGTCCGTGGCCGGCCTTGCTTTCGACGCGAAGCAGAATCGGCGCGGAGCCGGTGGTCTTGGCCTGCAAGAGCGCCGTCATCTTTCTGGCGTGAAGCGGGTCAACGCGGCTGTCGTTAGCGCCGGCCATGATCAGCGTCGGCGGATAAGGTGCTGGCTTTACGTTTTGATACGGCGAGTACTTCAGCAGGAACTTGAACTGCTCCGGGTCCTCGCTTGAACCGTATTCCGGTATCCAGTAGCGCGCAATCGAGAAGCGCTGGTAGCGCAGCATGTCGAGAAGGGGGACCTCCACTATCACGGCGCCGTAAAGGTCGGGGCGCTGCACCAGGCACGCCCCCGTCAGAAGGCCGCCGTTCGAGCCTCCCTCGATGGCTAGCTTCGGCGTCGAGGTGTACCTGTTTGCTATGAGCCATTCGGCGGCGGATATGAAGTCGTCGAAGACGTTCTGCTTCTTGCCGAGCATTCCCGCCTCATGCCACGCCTCGCCGTATTCGCCGCCGCCTCTGAGGTTTGGCATCGCGAAAACGAACCCCTGCTTCAGCCACCAGGCGGTGACGGGCGAGAAGAAGGGCTGCTCGGAGATGTCAAATCCTCCGTAGCCGGTCAGGTAGCATGGCGTTTTGCCGTCACGCTTGAAGCCCTTTTCGTGGACGATGAACATCGAGACCTTCGTCCCGTCCTTGCTCGGGTACCATACCTGCTCCGTTTCGAGCGACCCGGCGTCGAAAGGAACCTTCGGCTCGAAGAAAAGAGCGAGGCTGTTCTTGGAGAAATCGTAGCGATAGACCGACGAAGGCCGGGTGAAGGAAGTGTATCCGGCGAAAACCTCGTCGCTGTCCCACTTGCCGAAAATGCCCGTCACCGTGCCCAGGGGCGGCAACGGCATCTCCGCCTCGAATTTGCCGTCCAAGCCGTAAAAACGGACGGCGGAGCAGGCGTCGTGCATCACCTGCACCATTATTTTCCGGTTGACTATTGAGGCCGACTCTATCGTGTCCCCGCACTCCGGTATGCAGAGCTTCCACTTGTCGCGCTGTGGCTCTCTCATGCTGATGGCATATACGCAGCCTTTGGACGCGCCCTCGTCAGTCAGGCAGTAGAACGTCCCGTCAACGATCTCGCCGCTGTATGCGTTATGGACCCCCTTCGCGATGTACATCATCGCGCCGCTCGACAGGTCCTTGACCAGAATTTCCGTCCGCCTGTCCGAGCCCTCGCTCATCTGGATCAGAAGGTAGCGGCCGTCGTTTGACAGGTCAACGCCAAAGGTGGTCTCCTTCTTTCCGGGCACGGAAAAGACGAGGGCGTCGCTGTCGGGGTCGGCGCCGAGCTTGTGGAACATGATTCTCTGGTTGTAGTTGATCTCGTTTTCGGGGACGCTGCCCGGCTTCGGAAAGCGGCTGTAGAAAAATCCGCTCTCATCCTTCAGCCATGCGATCGAGGAAAAACGGCACCCGGGGATCGCGTCGGGCAGGTCTTTGCCGGTCGCGCATTCCCGCACGCGCAGCGTGCTCTGCTCGGTGCCTCCCGGCGAAGTGCCGTAGGCGACGTACTTGCCGTGCTCGCTCACGTAGTACCAATCAAGCGCCACCGTGCCGTCGCTTGAGAGAGTGTTGGGGTCAATGAGGACGCGGGCCTTCCCGGCGAGCCCTTCCTGGACGTAGAGCGGGGACTGGTTCTGCAAACCGTCGTTTTTGGTGAAGAAGTAATATGGCCCGTAGTGCGACGGGACGCCCATCTTCTCGTAGTTCCAGAGCGCGGTCAGCTCCTTGATTATAGCCACGCGTTGAGGCACGGCGTCGAGATACTTCCGGGTAAAGACGTTCTGCGCCTCGGTCCAAGCCTTGACCGCCGGATCCTCTCCGTTTTCGAGCCAGCGGTAGTCGTCCGTAATTTTCGTCCCAAAGTAGTCGTCGGTCACCGGCTCGACTTTCGTGGGCGGGTAGCTCGGCCGGTAGGGCAGCTTAATGGGCGGTTTTCCCGTGGCAAATGTTGCGCCGCAAAGCCCGCAAAGCAGCATGGCAGCCATAGCGATTGAAGTCCGCTTCATCGGAATCTCCTCAAGTGACGCCGCAAAGCGGCGAAGGCGCTAGTGTGCCACGAGTTCGCGCCAATGCCAAGCGGCCGACGAAGACCAGGCGAAAAAAATTCTCACCACCAAGGCGCCAAGGGCAGAATCACAGGGAGGACGGGGAGGTCAGGGAGGAAAGTTAGACGAAAGACGTTAGACGTTAGACGTGAGACGTTAGGCGTTAGGAGTAAGACGTTAGACGTAAGACGATAGACGGACGACGGTTG
>JAEMPZ010000007.1 GCA_022759065.1 Acidobacteriota bacterium
GGCTTACAACCGCTACTTCTCGCCGAAACAGGTGGCGGAAGAGGCGTGGCCTCTCATGAAGCTGAACAAGGAGGCCGAGGCGAGGCGCAAGATAGCGGAGGGGCTCGCCTCAAAGGACGAGGAACAGGTCCTGTACGCCATGAACGCTTTGGGCGCCCTCGATTCCGAGACCGACCACCCCGAGGAATCCTACGAAGACTACGCCCGCCTTTGCGAGCGGGCGAGGAGCTCCAAGCAGGGCATCGAATGCACGTTCCTGCGAAACAAGGCGGAATCAGCCAAGGCCCTGGGCCGCTATCAGGAGGCGGAACAGCTATACATCGAATCGTCCCGTTATTTCGATGCCGCGAGCGAGAGCAACCCGTGGGAAGACCTCGTTGACTTGTACTTGATGGAACAGCGGCTTCCCGAAGCGCTCGATGCCGCCAAGCAAATGCAGGCGTGGGCTTACCACAGCCTACCACTCGTCGGGCTCGACAACTGGAATCTCAGGCAGACGCTGACCGCCGCGCTGCTATCATCAGCCGGCTACACCGCCCCGGCGCTGGAAATAGCCCGGCGAGTCGTTGACCGGCCAGACCGCCACGGCGGCCATTCCTCTCAGCGGCAACAATGGCTGGCTTCGTCGCTCCTTTTTTACAGGCAGATGCTTCTTGACGACCTGGCGCGCGTCTCGGAGGAAATTTCCTACTCCAGCTGGCGTGACCTTCCAGGGTTGTGGGTCAAAAGCCTCATTGAGCACGGCGAGGCGTGGTCGGCAGGGCGCCGGGGCGCCAGGATAATAATGGAGATGGGATATTTGCCTGGAACGATGCGACAGTTGGCGCCCAAGAGCGCCTTTGTTTATCCGGGCGGCGAGGTTTACCTGCCCGGCGTCATCGGCGCGGGCGTGGCCGAGGAGACGGCATTGAAACTCCTCGGGCGGACGGGCGCGATGGCGGAGCGCGAGAAGCCATACATCCTTCTTTCGCTCGGCGCGGCAAAGCTCGAAAGGGGGGACGCCAGAGGAGCGCTCGCGGCGCTCGGCGAAGCGCGGAAGACCCTGCCAGCCGAAACGGCGCTGCTCCATTCGGAGCTTCTAGCGCTCGAAGCTAAGGCCTACCGAAGCATTGGCGACAAGAGCGGAGAGACGGCCGCCCTTTCGGATTTGATGGAGAGAGACCCAGGCATGGCGCGGCGCTTCGGGTTGAGTTTGCCGTGCACGATAGCGGCTTCGGGCGGCGCGGCGGCCTCGAAAGCGGCCGGCCTTCTGAGAAGCTCCCCGCGCCTTTTGCCGGGAGGCGGCCCCTTCCGCGTGGTCGTGGAGCAGACATCCACGGGAGGCTTGCAGGGCGGCCTAGACGGACCGAACGGGGCGGTGCTCTCCCGTTTTAGGGTGAACGCCTCCTCGGACCCGGCCGATACGGCCAGGGAATTCTGCCGCCTGTTTCACCAGAAGGCCTTTGCCCCGAACGTGGATCTCTCCCAGCAGGAAATATCCTCCCTCGAAGGCTCCACGCTCACTTCCCAGGACGTGAACGAACAGCTCCAGGGCCTCTTCGACACGGCCCCGCCGGAACAGAAGCCTCGCGAGAAATAGAACTTGCCCGCCACCATGGTTGAAAAAATTACCACAAAGGCACGGAGGTCACCGAGAACGGATGAGTGATGATAGATGATGGATGAGGGAGCAAAGACGACGGCAGACGGCAGACGGCAGCGCAAATTCACACGCAGTCGTCGGTCGTCGGTGGTCAGTCGTCGTTGATTTGAGCCTGCCGTAGATTGCGAACCAGCGGGCGCGGAGGAAACATAAGACACGAAGATGCACACGAATCAAGGAGGCGCCATGATCGTTAAAAAGAAAGAGCTTCGGTTCCAATCGAGGGCAAACATCAGGGGAGGCCGCGGGAAGGCGCTTGCCGCGAACTACTTGGAAGAGGGAGATCAACTCAACATAAAATTCATTTCGCTGATCGAGCTTGAACCGGGAACGACGATAGGGGAACACCTCCACGAAAACGACGAGGAGTTTTACATAGTCACCAAGGGCTCGGGCACTGGAGTCCTCGACGGACAGAGATTTGAACTCTCCGAAGGCGACGCCTTCCTATGCAAGATGCACCACGCCCACGGCATCGAGGCCTCCAACGGCGGCCTCACTTTTCTCGCAGTGCTGAGCGAAAGCAAGGCGTAATGCTTGTCGTTTTCGTCCAAAACGACGATGGCGCGGAACAAAACCTGGACTGGGCGAACGGCAGGTCGCAGGAGATAGTCAGCACGATCGTGTTCGCAAGCTTTCCCGCCTCCTGGTTGAACCGCCGCGCCGACGCGGCGCAGACGCCGGTGTCGAGGCTAGGGACTTTGTCTCCTATCTCGGATTGCTATGGTCCGTACTTGAAATCGTCAAAGTAGGTCACGCTGTCGGCCTTTGTCCAAACGCCCACGGCGCAGTTAATCTTCTGTTGGCAGGTTGTAGTAAAAGCGGAAGAGGCCGCCGATCTGTGGGACGGTGACGAAATCTGGAAGCGGCGGCAAGGGGTTGCTAGAACGCAAAGCGTCCATCGCCGACTGGTCGTAAGAGGGAATTCCCGACGAGCGAACCACTTCGAGGTCGGTGACGCGCCCGTCTTTCTGGACGTTGAAGTGGATCGCCACCACCCCTTCTGCCTCAACACCATCTGGGCCTCTGGCGTGCGCCAGTTGCTCTGGACCCTTTCCTGCACCTTGCGCGCGTAAGGCCCCAGGTCCCACGCCGCGGTGTCGAAGGAGAGGTCTCCCGTGTTCAGCCGGCTGGCGTTCGGATTGTTGAAGCCGCCCTGAATCGCCCCGGCCATCATCTGCTGCAGTTGAGCGCCAACGCCCATCTGTCCCTGATGAGGCTGAACCGTCGGCGCGGCTTCGCCTCCCTGTCTCTGTCCACGCTGGCCGCCCTCTTGCTCGCCCCCGACGGGAAGGCCCATCTTGGCGGATTTGCTGGATGGCTGCCCCTGCGTCTGGCCGTTGTTCTTTTCCCCACTGACCTCGCGGGCCGCCCTCTCAACTTCTTTGGCGATTGAGCCCTTTTCACGCTGGGCCTGCGCGGCCCGCGCCTCGGGCGACCCCTGTTGGCCGGGCTGAGGCTGGACCGGCTTTGGGGAAGCGGCCGACGGCCTGACGGATGGCCGGGTAAAGGGAGCGTCGCCTGGACCGCCCGCCTGGCGCAGGGGGCTTTGGCCCATCGAAGTCGGATCGGGCGATTCGCCCTTTCGCGGGTCGGGGCTCGCGCCGTGGCGGTTGATGTCGGAGTATCGCGTCGGGTCCATAGGCTTTTCCGCCGAAGGCTTCAAGTCCTTGACGTAGATGAATTTTATCGGCCTGCCGTTTTCATTCGTCATCGCCTTAAGGCCCCTTACGGCCTGGTTCGCGCCCTCTGGGTGGCTTGCAGCCTGAATGTACTGGCGGCCGCCGAGCATGATTAGCGGGATGTGCAAAAGAACCGCAACGATGAAGGAGATGCTGCGCGTCCACTGGCCCCTGCCAAAGAGCCAGGAAACCATGCGGGAGCCGAGCGATTGGAGGCTGTTAAATGAAGAGCGAAACGTCATCCGGCATGCTCCGCGAGCGCCCGGGCCAGAGAAAGGAAACCTGCCCGGACAGGACCGAAATCCGTCCCCGGATGGCGGGGATGGATGCGGTTCGTAAGTAGAATATATACCTTTTCGCCCTCAGGCTCCAGCCAAACGCCAGTTCCCGTAAAACCTTCGTGTCCCATGGCATCCCGTGGAAGGGCGCTTCCGGCCGTCCACCCCTTGGTAATAACCGACTTCCAACCCGCCGTGCGGACTTCGCCCTGGCCGGAACGCTCCGGCTTCCAGGCAAGCGCCAAAGCGCCTTCGGACAAAAAACGCGCGCCGGGAAAATAGGATTGCGCCAAGCAGGCAACTCCCCGAGCCGTGGCGAAAAGCCCGGCATGGCCCGCCACTCCATTCAGGAATCTTGCGTTTCCGTCGTGGACCACGCCCCAAAGCCCTCCCTCTGGAACAGCGCACGGCTCCGCGCCATTCCGGCGCGCCATTTCGGCCTCATGCGCCCCATCCAACTCGGCGGCCGCGATCGTTTCTTTGGGCGCTAATGGCCGAAAGCAGACATCTTCATGCCCCAAGCCAAGGGGCCGCAGCAGGCGCTCTCCCACGAGCGCATCCAACTCCCCCTGCAATTTCTCTTCCAATAGAAACCCGAGGAGAATGTAGCCGAGGTCCGAATAAAGGGCCGACTCGCCAGCTTTCTCCCGAGGGCAGGCGCGCAAAAGCCATTCGCGCGCCTCGTCTTTCGACCGGACCTTTCCGTAAAGCGGCGCCCATGCCGGGAAACCGGCCTCGTGACGAAGAAGGTCGAGCATCGTGAACGTGCAGCCGGGAGGCTCCACGGGGCTTTCCAGGTCTATGAGCCCCTCGTCGTGAGCGCGAAGCGCCAGAAGAGCCGTCGCCAGAGGCTTTGTCAATGAAGCGAGGTCATAAAGCGTCGTCGTGGCGGCCGCGTGGCGCTCTGGTTCGATGACGCCAAAGCCGGCGGCCTCTGCAAAGAGAGCCCGTGAATTGGACAGGACCAAAGCAGAAAACGATGGCGTCGTGACGCCGAGCTGGTGGTTCAAGAAAGCCCTTAGCTTAGTACCATGCTCGTGCGTCATCTCACTGCACCACGGAATTCAGCGATGTAATGTTGTGTCTCCGATGACGGCCGCGCCAAAAAGAATGAAGAAGGCTGATGGCTGCAAGCGGAAGGTAAAGCATTTCTAGCTAACAGCCTAGAGCCTTTTGTTGCTAATAGCCTATCTTTAATCATTTGAGCCCACCGGCTTGAAGCCTTCGCCGAGAACCTCGTGGGCTTCCGAAACCACCACGAATGCCTTGGGGTCCAGGTCGGCGATCAGCCGCTTGACCGCGGCCACCTGCGAGCGCGACACGACGACGTAGAGAACCGGGCGGCGCTCTTGCGAATAGCCGCCGGTCGCTTCCAGTATGGTGACGCCCCGGTTCACTTCGGAAAGCACCGCCTGGCGGATGTCGTCAATTTTGTCGGAGACGACCAGCACGCTTCTCGCGTAGCCCAGCCCCTCTACAACCGTGTCGAGCACGCGGCTGGATATGTAGTTCACAATAAGCGCGTAGAGGACCGGAACTAGCCCGACAACGGGAATCGCGGCCAGCAGAATCAGCGTGTTGCTCCAGAGAAAGACCTCTCCGAACGGAACCCGCCTGTATTTGTAGAGAAGCTGGGCCACGATGTCGGTGCCGCCGGTCGTGCCTCGGGCCCGAAGCACCAGGCCGATGCCGAAGCCGTCCACCAGGCCGCCGAAAAGGGTGTAAATAAGGGGATCGCCTTTAACGGCTGGAAGTAACGGCGCGAGAACATCAATTGCAACGGACATAATGACGACGGCGTAGACGGTGCGAAAAAGGGTGCGCCAGCCGCCCCCCCATTTCACGCCGGCGGCAAGCAACGGCACGTTGAGCAGGAGGTTGGCGAGGCCCACGGGCCAGTTCCACGTGTAATTGAATAGCATTGCGATGCCGGTCACGCCGGCGCTCACGACCTTGTTTGGCGTGAGGAACATGACGACGCCGGCTGCCACGATCAGCGAGCCGCCGGTCAGGAGGAGATAGTCCTCGGTGAGGCGAAGCGCCTTGCGCGCCGGTGAAAGGCGGGCGGCAGGGCCGAGTATTTTGTCACGAAGCCCTCCGCGCGGCATGCGTCACCTTTTAGTTATTTCTGGAATCGCCCGCGGGTGCATCATTTTGCCAGGGTCCAGGAGATCGTCGAGTTGCGCCTCGGTCAGCCCGGCGCGCTCCCTGGCCAGATCCCTCACCTTCCTGCCGGTTTGCAGCGCTTCAAGCGCGATCTTCGCCGCGGCGTCGTAACCGATGACCGGGACGAGCGCCGTGACGAGCCCGATGGAGCGCTCCGCGAGATCCCTGCAGCGGCGAGCGTCTGCCGTGATTCCCAAGACGCACCGCTCGCGGAGAACCGTAAGCGCCTGCGTCAACATCGTCAGCGACTGAAAGAGATTGAACCCGATCAAAGGCTCGAAAGCGTTGAGTTCCAACTGGCCGCCCTGAGCAGCGAGCGTGATCGCGAGGTCATTGGCGATGACCTGGAAGCAGACCTGGTTTGCCACTTCGGGAATGACGGGGTTGACCTTGCCCGGCATTATCGTTGAGCCTGGCTGCACGGCGGGAAGGTGGATTTCCCCAAGTCCGGCGCGTGGGCCCGACGACAGGAGCCGGAGGTCGTTGCAAACCTTTGAGAGCTTGACCGCGATTCGTTTCAAGACGCCCGACAACTGCACGAAAGCTCCGGCGTCGGAGGTTGCCTCCACCAAATTCGGCGCCGTAATGAGCGGAAGGCCGGTTATGCGAATCAAATGTTCGCGCACGGCATCGGCGTAGCCGGAAACCGTGTTGACTCCCGTTCCGATTGCCGTCGCTCCCAGGTTCATTTCGTGGATGAGCCGCGACGCCTCCCGAAGCCGCTCTATGTCCTCGCCGACAGTCACCGCCCACGCCGTAAACTCCTGGCCGAGGGTCATCGGGACGGCGTCCTGCATCTGCGTCCGCCCCATCTTTATCACTTCCTTGAACTCCTCGCCCTTGGCGGCGAAGGCCGCTTCGATCAAGCCCATGGCTGCAATGAGGTCCTGGATCAGCCAGATCGCGGCGAGCTTGAGGGAAGTTGGATAGACATCGTTGGTGGACTGGGAAAGGTTCACGTGGTTGTTTGGATGGCAGTGCTCATAATCGCCGCGCGATTTTCCCAGGAGCTCCAACGCCCTGTTGGCGATGACTTCGTTCGCGTTCATGTTCGTCGAGGTGCCCGCCCCGCCTTGGATCACGTCAACAACGAAGTGGGCGTCGAGCGCCCCGGATTGCACTTCTCGCGAGGCTTGGATGATGGCACTCCCGATTTCCGGCTTCAACTGCCCCAGGTCAATGTTGGCGCGAGCCGCGGCCTCCTTGATCGCGCCCAAGGCCTTGACGAGCGCCCTGAAGCGGGAGATCGGGATGCCGGTTATTGGAAAATTCTCAACGGCGCGCAGTGTTTGGACGCCGTAATATGCTTCGGCGGGAACCTGTTTCTCGCCAAGGCTGTCGTGCTCCGTCCTCGAACTCATCAATATCCTCCGTCCCGCCACGAGGCGGCTTGGCGGGTAGTATACAACAACCGCCTAACTTCCCATCATACCAAGTCACCGTCAAAAGATGACAATATCACCGCAAAGTCGCGGAGGCACGAAGGGAAGACCAAGGGCAAAGGATAATTTTGAATGTTGAATTTTAACCTGGCGCAGACTGATGCTCTTGCGGCAAACGGTCTCATTGGGGCAAAATAGCTTTGGGGCGCGGCATGGACCGCGCTAAAGGGGTGAAAGGAGATATCCATGAAGCTAGGACGCTTGGCAATCGTACCCGTCGCCGCCTTGTTGCTCGCTGTGGCGTTTCCCGCCCACGCCGGGGACACCGACCTTCTCATGGGCGCCGGGCGACTCAACCTGCGGAATTCGGAGGGAATCGCCTACGGCTCCATCGAGGCCATGCACCTGTGGGGCCACGCGCGTTACTGGGGCATCTGGGGCGCGGCGGACGTGAGCGACAGCGCGGATTGGGTGGGAGGCGGCCTCTTCGCCACCTGGCCTTTCGCCCCGAAGTGGTCGCTCACCATAAGCTCCGGGCCGGGCTGGTACTCAGAGCCAAGCAAACTCAAACTTGGAAGCTCCCTGGAGTTTCGCTCAACGGCCTACCTTATCCACCGGTGGGGCCGGTACGGGGCGGGGCTGAGCGTCAGCCACTACTCCAACGCGGGGACCGCTTCACACAACCCAGGTACCGAGTCGGTTCGCCTCTTCTTTTCCGTGCGCCTGGGCAAGCGCTAACCGCCGCCAAAGGGCGGGTTGGTGGCTTGGTGGTAAATCTTCCCTCGCTGGAATGCGGTTTCGGAGTATCGGTGTTTCGGCGTGTCGGCGTTGATGATAGATGAGGGATGCGGGCGGAAGCATGAAGAGTGAAGAGGTTAAGCGTTAAGAGTTAGGGGCTAGGAGTTAGGAGTTGGGAGTTACTAATCAGGCACGATAATACTTGACATTTCTTGAGGAAAGTGTTATATTGTTGGTATGGAGA
>JAEMPZ010000083.1 GCA_022759065.1 Acidobacteriota bacterium
CCAGCGCGTAAGCCTCGACGTCCACGCTTCGCTAAGAAGGCCTCCGACGATTGCAAGCCCCATAATCGCGCAGATAGCGACAAGCGCCCAGACGCCTAACGACGAACCTCCCGGAATTGGGGGCAGAAGAGCCTCAAAGGCCTTCCCGATCGCCTCCCGTTCCAATCCCATGAAACAGGCGAGCCCCAAATAGGATAGGCCGATGATCCAAAGAGCAAGGCGGTGGGAGTTGCCGGTTTTCAGCGAGGTCAAGGCTGCATTCCGCTTTCTATCTTGTTCTTTCCGCGCATCCAGCCGGGAAAACCATCGGTATAGATCCAGAGCCTGCCAGCCGGCAGACGGCCTTTGTCGCGAAGCATCTCCGCGACCATCTCCGAAGTTGAGCAGGAACCTCCAGAACAGTAGATTATGATGGTCTTTGCATTTTCAAGGGAAGCTTTCACCTTAGCGAAGGATGCGTCGAAATCATCCTCCGGGATGTTGACAGCCCCGGGAATGTGGCCAAGGGAGAACTCCTCGTGAGAGCGGGCGTCAACCACGACAGTTCCTTTTTCCTCATGGATGTAATACTTCACCTCGTCGCTAGTCACCATCCTGAACCCTTGGGCCGTCTGGTCCTTGGGAGGAACGAGCGGCAGCTTCTTAGGCGATACGGCATTGAATGAAAGCCCGGCGATCATTCCCGCCAGCGCCAAAACGACACACTGTCCAAGACTCTTGCCCATCGGGCACCTCCGCCACAAACTATTAATATAGAATTATACCGGCCTCTTGGCAAGCCCCCCCTCTCCCAAATTCTGCGATGGAAGCGGGGGCGCCTTGGGCGACGGTTGCCGCAGACTTTTATTCTCGGCCGTAAGCTCTTTGGCTGCCGTCACGCTATCAGTCGACTATACCTCCGGGTCTTGAGGAAAGGGCGAAGGCGACCGCCTTGACCCCCTGTACGCCCAGCGTTACCGCCCGCAGTTCTTCCTCGAAGCGGGCGTCAACCCGGAATGGCAGAGAGGCTTGCGGAACCGCCCCGCTGATGGTTATTTCCCCGTTGTCGGCCTGGACCTCAAGCTCCAAGCCACGGGTGGCTGGATTTAGCGCCAGCTCCAGCTTAACCTTGGATGCCAGGGCGAAGTCTGCCAGCTTTTTCGATACCTCCGGAGTAATGGCAAATTCTGGCCGCTTGGCCATTAGAGCCAGGACGTCGGAAGCGGTATCAATGGTCGTTCCGCTCATGTTCAAGACGATGTCGTAAAGCTGGGGGTCGCCCCAATCAACGCCATAGAGAAACTTCGCCCATTTTGCTCTCGCCTCGTCCACTTTTTGGATGTAAGCCCTGGCTTCTTCCCGGCCAAGGTGTTCGTGCTCCATCGCAAGCGGAATCCTTGCCTCAAGAGGGGCTATTATCCTGGCTTTCAGCACGGCTGGAACGGACCGAAGAAGGAGGTGCCCGGCGTGGCCGTGGTAAACGAGGTCGCCGCAAGAGGCGTAGTCGGCCAGGACGGCCTGCATTGCAAGGACGTAAGGCTTGCGTTCCGACACCCACCGTTCAAGGAAAGCGGGTGCTTCCTGTATCTTCTTTTGCATGATCTCGTGGGAGACGCCGAGTTTTTCCGCCGCCTCCCGCACCACCTCGCGGCCCAGGCACTTCACGCCAAGCCGCGCGGCCAGCTTTTCAGCTAGCGCGGTGGCCAGCCCCATCGTTCCTCTGGATATCGTTATGATAGCCATCGCCAAACCCTCCCTTCGCGCGATTTGGGTAAACCCCCGCGCTCTTATATTATAATCCCTTCTTACAGGAGCGGGAGGTCGCATCTCCAGCGGCCGCCTGACAGAATGGCGCAGTGGGGGATTGCCAGGTGCACGTCTATCTTCCAGTAGCGGGAATGACCGCGAATCTCGCCGCGCTGATTGGCCTCGGGGGCCTCGTCGGCTTTCTTTCGGGACTTCTGGGGGTAGGCGGCGGCTTTCTGCTCACCCCATTCTTGATAATGATGGGCATTGACCCGGTGGTTGCGGCCGCTTCAGGCACATGCTCGCTAGCCGGCGCCAGTTCTTCGGGCACGCTTGCCCACCTTCGGGCGGGAAACGTTGACGTTCCCATGGGCGTCTTTCTCTTAGCTGGCGGCATGGCGGGAGGCGGCTTTGGAACCTGGTGGGTGAGGCTCTTAAGGCGCCAGGGCAATGCTGACGTCGTCATCGTAGCCGCCTACGTGATCCTGCTTGCCCTCGTGGGCATAGTCATGTTTGTAGAGGGGCTCGTAAGCCGCGTCAGGTGGGAAACCGAGGAGGGGCGGCAGACCGCTCTTTGCCGTGCGCTGCAGCGCCTCCCTTTTACGCGAGACTTCCCGGCTTCCGGCGTCAGGACGTCAATGCTCGCTCCCGTGGCTCTGGGATTTCTGGTGGGGATGATGGCCTCGTTGATGGGCGTCGGTGGCGGCTTCTTCCTTATCCCTGCCATGACCTACGCGCTGGGAATGCCGATACGCGTGGTTATCGGGACGAGCCTTTTTCAGATGCTCTTCACTTCGGCTTTCGTGACGGTGATGCAGGCTGGGCTCAACCATAGCGTGGACATCATCCTGGCAATGGGGATCTTCGCTGGCTCCACGCTGGGAGCCCAGGCCGGCGCCATGACCGCAAAGCACGTAAACACAAGCCACTTGAAGCTGCTTCTAGCGCTGATGGTCCTGGCTCTCTCGCTCAAGATGTTCAACGGCCTTCTCCAAAGCCCCGGGCTTTTATTCACCGCGGCAGGTGGCGGATGATGAGGCGCGCCTTCGCGTTTATGCTCGCGTTGCTTGCAACGACGGCCTCTCTCGCGGCAGCGGGAGCCGTTCCCGACAATCCGGGGAACGGGAGCGAAAAGATTTCGATAAAGTTATCGCCCATGAGCGTTGAGGCGGGGTTGGGGTTTGACGGGGCGCGGGTCGTGGCCGAAGGCGAAGCGCCTGAAGGCTGCCAGGTCTTTCTCGCCGTCCTCGGTGAAAAGGGCAAGATGGCTTTTTCAGCGAGGCGCAAGGCGTGGGCCTTCTGGATCGCGGGCGAAAGAGTCCTTTTCGAGAACGCGCCGGCGCTTTACATTTTCTTAAGCAGCGCGCCCTTAGGGGATGCGCTTCCCGAAGCGAAGGCGAGGGAATTGGGCCTCGGCAAAGAGGGGATTGTCGCCTTGATCGCCTCGTCGGATGGCGCGGGCCAAGTTCTTGGAGCGAGGGAGCTGGTTCGCCTCCAAAGGAAATTAGGGCTATACCAAACGGAAGGCGGAGGAGTGGCGATCGGCGCTGGGGAACGGTGGGCGGCCACCATACAATTGCCCGGCAGGGCGCCGATGGGCACGTACAATGTGCAGGCCATCGCCGTCCGCGGCCGCGCCGTCGTGGCCATCGCGCGGGCGACGTTCGAAATCAGGCCTTCCCGCTCCGTCGCCTTCATAAATGGCTTTGCCCGCGCCCACGGTTTTCTTTATGGAGTCTTCTGCGTTCTTTTAGCCGTCCTGGTTGGCCTTGGCATCGGCGCGCTCTTTGGAAGACACCGAAAATAGGCGCTGCCGGCGCGCAGTAAGAACCAACGTCTCGGCGCTGTTGGGCCGTTGCGTTTGCATGCGCAAGCACACGGTTAGAGAGTAAGAGGGTTAGAAAGTAAGAAGGTCAACAAAGGCAATTGCCGCGCATGGAAGCACATCTTTCACTCTCTCACCTTCTCACTTTCTCACCTTCTCACTTTCTCACTTTCTAACTCTCTCACTTAGCATAAAAGGCATGCTCCATTGCAAGATCGGCTCGTTACTTTAGGGTGGGCGCTGACTCCACGTTGATTGTCGCGGGAAGGCAGACGTGGACCGTGGTTCCCTTGCCCTCGATGCTCTCGATCTGCACTTGCCCGCCGTGCTTGCGCGCTATCGCGTGGACGAGCGTGAGCCCCAACCCCGTCCCCCTGCTTCTCGGTTTCGTCGTGAAAAAGGGGTCAAAGACGTGGGGAAGGTCAACCATCTTGATGCCCCTGCCGCTGTCCGACACCTCCACGCAAACCGTTTCGCCTTCGAGACGCCGCGCCGTTACACGGAGCGTCCCCCCTTCGGACATCGCCTCGACGCCGTTCATAAGAAGATTGAAGAAGAGCTGGCGCAACTGGTCTTCCGAGCCGAACACGGCCGGGAGGCCCGAGGGGATATTCTCATCATACGCGACGTTGTGAAGCGCCATCTCGTTTTCGAGAAGCCTGGCCGCGCCGGCCACCACCGAGCGTATATCCAGCGGTTTTTTCTCGGCCAGTTCATCCGACGTGAAACTCATGAGGTTTTTAATGATCGCGTCGGCGCGCTCCGCCTCGCCGCTGATGTCCGCGGCCAGCCGCGCGACGAGCGGGTCGCCGCCTCGTTCCATCGCCAGCGACTCTGCCGTGATGGAAATATTGGTGAGCGGGTTGACCAGCTCGTGGGCTATCCCCGCTGTAAGAGAACCGACGGCAGCCAGCTTGCCGGCCCTGATCGCCTGCGCTTCCTTGGCCCTCAGCTCGAATAACATCCGGTTCGTAGCCATGGCGAGGTCCGAAAACTCGTCGTGGTAAGGCTTTACGGGCGTGATGGGGGAAAAGTCTCCGTCCGTGACGCGTTGGGTGTATTCGTGAAAGCGCGCCAGGGACTGAGTTATTGTCTTGGCCAATAGGTGCGTCATCCAGAAAATCAGCAGCAGCAGAAAGAGCAGCGCGATGAAGGGCGCCGCCTGGGCGAGGATGAGCGTGCGCTCTGCCGCGCCGGCCTTCTGAAGGGACAAGTCGCGCAGCAGGCGGAGCGCGGCTTCCCCGTGAAGCCCAAGCCCTTTTTCTAACGTCGTTTTTTCGGCTTGCGAAACTCCGCCCCCCAATTCAAGGTCGCGGCACTCTCCAAGGAGCGTTTTATAATCGTCGAGCTCCCTGCCCAGCGCCAAAAGGCTCTCGCGCCCGGCCACGCTCAAGATGGTGACCGTCTCGCCCTCGAATTCAGAGACGGCGTCCCCGGCGCGGCTGAACGATTGCTCTATGCCCTTGCCCGTGAGAAAGTAGTTCTTCTCGAACCGCCGCGCCTCCGCCACGTCGAAGAGAAGCGAGTCCGCCACCTTCAGGAAACGCGCCTCGGATCGAGCCTTGTATAGAAGCCCGAGGTTGACTAGCGCCGCCGCGGCCATCAGAAAGAATCCCGCGAGGAATCCTCCGACGATTCTAAGCCGTATAGAGACGCGCGGGCGGGAGAGAAAAGCCTTCTCGGCCTCTTTCAGCTTCCGCGCCTCTTTCTCGCCCAAATGGATTTCCGGCCTGTCCGCGATCGAACCATCCATGCTCATATTGTACCATCAACTCCAAATTCCTCGATGGGAGTTGGGGCAACCCCAACAGTTGACGTAATGGAAACCTCATGGTACACAGGAGCTTGAAGTTTGCGGCGCGCGGCCGCGAGCGAATGGGGGTTTGATGGCGAACGGAAAGGTATATCTTGTGGGAGCCGGCCCAGGCCACCCCGAACTTCTGACAATAAAGGCGGCGCGGCTTTTGGGCGACGCGGACGTCGTCGTTTACGACCGCCTGATCCAGGAGGAGGTGCTGTCGCTGGCGAGGCCGTCGGCCGAGAAAATCTACATGGGCAAGCCGGTGGGCAAGCACGACTCCCGCCAGGATGAGATACACGAGCTTCTTTGCGCCAAGGCCCGCGAAGGGAAGCGGGTGGTGCGCCTCAAGGGAGGGGACCCTTTCCTGTTCGGGCGCGGTGGGGAGGAAGCCGAGTACCTGGCCGAGCACGGGATAGAGTTTGAAGTCATTCCCGGTGTTTCATCGGCGCTGGCGGCGCCGCTCTCCGCCGGAATCGCCGTGACTCACCGCGAAGCTTCGTCCTGCGTGACGATCGCCACCGGCCACTTCGCGCTGGACAAAGACCCGCAGATGGACTGGGAGGCTCTTGCAAGGTTAGAAACGCTCGTCTTTCTGATGGGAGTCAAAAACCTCAAGCGAATCTCGGACAAGCTCATTCAAAACGGCCGCGATCCCAAGACACCGGCCGCATTGATTCAGACCGCGTACTGGCACGGGGAAAAAGTCGTCACCGCCACGCTTGAGACCATCGCGGAAGTCGCCGAAAAGGAGGGCATCGAGCCTCCCTCGACGCTCGTCATAGGGGAGGTCGTCAAGCTGAGGGAAAAGCTGAAGGATGTCTCCAGGGAATTGAAACGGCGCCATGACGAGGGTTCGCGCTTTCAACCCGGCCCGTCTCCAGACCAACTGCTGAGGCTCGCGCTCGGCGGCCTTGCAAGCGAGGCCCTTGGCATCGCCTTGGAGCTCAACCTTTTTGACAGATTGGAAACATATCTCTCCCCGGCCGAACTGGCAAAAGAGTTCAAGTTCGATTCCGCGGCCTTGCGCGAGTTTCTCGAGGCTCTCTGCTCTATGGGTCTTATCGAGGAGAAAGATGGGAAGTACCGCAACCTGGACATGACCTCGCGCTTCCTCTGTTCGGCCTCCGAAGCCAGCCTCAGGCCGCTTTTTCTTCAGATGGCCCTCGACATGCCAGGGCGCGAGCCGCTGGAACGGTTCCTCTCCCATGGTTATAGCGGCGGGCCGAAACCGGACGGGCCTTTGCATCAAGCCTGCGAATCGCTCGCGAGCTTCTGCGCCCCGGCCGTAGTCGAAAAGTTGGAAATGAAAGACGGCTGCAGGGTGCTCCATTTCGGCTGGGGTGGCGCCGCTTTCGGGCGTGCGGTTTCGAGCCGCTGGCCGCGTTCGCGTTTCAAAACAATCACCCCATCGGAGGGCGATTCGTGCGGCCTGATGGAATCGGCTTCTTTTCTGGACGGGAACGGAGAATGGGACGCCATAGTGATCTCCGGCGTCTCCTCGTCGTGCCGGCAGGAGGAGTTCAAGCGCGTTTTGCAAGCCGGCGCGCGCCACGTCGCGCCGGGCGGGATGGTTGTGGTGCATGACGCCTTTCTGCGGCAGGGAAGCCTGCCACCGAGCGAGGTGGTGCTCTGCGCCCTCGGCCGCCGCGTCGGCCTTGGCGGGTGTTGGCCGTGGAGCACCGGGCAGGCAGAGGCGTTTTTTTCATCGCTTGGGCTCGTCGGTTTTGCCTTTCATCAGATCGGCGGCGGGACGAGCCTGGCTATCGCAAGAAGGCCTTGCTGACGCCGGGAGCTCATGATGGCGTACATCATCAACCTTGACCTTCGGGGCAAGAAAGCCGTGGTCGTTGGAGCCGGAACGGTCGCCGCGCGGAAGGTGAGGGACCTTCTGGCCGCCGGCGCTGCCGTGACGGTTGTCGCGCCGGAGGTTTGCGAGGAAATCCGCCAGGCCGCTTCTGAAGGCGGGCTTTTGCTGATTGAACGCCGGTTCCAGAAGGGCGACCTGCGAGAGGCTCGCGTCGCCGTCTGCGCGACGAACGACGAGGAGGTTAACCGCCAAGTGGCCGAGGAGGGCAACTCCTTGGGCTGCCTGGTCAACGTCGTTGACAGGCCGGCGCTCTGTGATTTCACCGTGCCAGCGACGCTGAAGCGTGGCGCTTTGACCATCGCCGTCACCACGGAAGGGCGCTGTCCGTCGCTCGCCGGGCTTCTACGAGAGGAACTCGGAGAGCTCTATGGCGAGGAGTACGGAGCGCTCGTTGAGACAATGGGGCGAATCCGCGGCGAAATGATCGCCAAAGGATGGGAGAGCAGCCGCATCCGCGAAGCGCTTGCGGCCCTTTATAAGAAAAACATACTCAAAATCGCCGCCGCGCGCCAAGAAAAGAGAGTCTCACCACCAAGGCACCAAGACACCAAGGGAATAATCACAGGGAGGACGGGGAGGAAAGTTAGACGAAAGACGTTAGACGTTAGACGTGAGACGTAAGACGATAGACGGACGCGCGAATACGTGCGCGGTCGTCGTTCGTCGTTGGTCGGCTGCGTTTGCATGTGCAAGCACACAGTAAGAAGGTGAGAATGTAAGAAAGTTAGAAGGTCAACTAA
>JAEMPZ010000032.1 GCA_022759065.1 Acidobacteriota bacterium
AAGTGAGAGAGTTAGAAAGTTAGAAAGTGAGAGGGTGAAAGATGCGCATCAACTCGCGCGTCCGTCAACCGTCGCCCGTCTATCGTCTTACTCCTGACTCCTAACCCCTTACGCCTTACTTTCCCATCCGTGTTCTCGGCGCTTGTGGCTTGCATCTTTTCCCCTTTGTGTCCTCTGTGTCTCTGCGGTGATATTCCTGTTTGTTGATGGCAACTTGGCATGACTAGCTACGGCGGCGTGCATTTCTTTGACGTCCATGCCATAATATGCACTTAAGGCCGCTGGCAGCGCGAGGTGGGCCTCGCTTCCAGGCGGCTCTGAAGGTCAAGGAGCATGTTATGGGTGACAAGAAGGTTATGAAGCATCTGTTTTTCGGCGATGGTCTTTTCTCAAAGCGCGTTTTGGCTCTTGCGCTCGTGGCCATTTTGGCGGGCATTGTAGGGGTGGCCGCGCTTGGCGCATCAAAACGCCACAAGCGCATGGACTCGCGGTTGCCAAGCGTTGAGGCCAAAGCCGCCGCCACAAAGGCGAGCGCGAAGCCGAAAAAGGAAAGCGGCGAAGCGGAAGAGCGCGAAGGGAAACGGTACATTCCACTTGCCGGTCGCGATGACGAATCGGAAATCGTCAAAGGCGGCACCGCGTGGCGCTGGCACCTTCTTTCGTATCCCACTGGAAAAGTGCCGAGCCACCCTTTTACAGAAGCGGCAGAGTGGGTTGAGAAACATGTCCCGCGCGCCGAACCGTGGCCTTTCGCGCAGGACGGCCTTCTTCGCGGCCCAATGGCCGAATCGCTCACCCAAATCCCAACGGGCAACTGGCTCAAGCTTGGCCCGAAGCCGATTGACATGAGCACTCAGACCACCGGTTATGTTTACGGCAAGGTCACCGGCCGCTTCAACGCCATCGCGGTTGACCCGCGTACCGCAAATAATCCGGGCGCGATCAAGGTTTTTGCCGGCGGCGCTTCGGGCGGCTTCTGGGTCACGACCAACTGCTGCAACAGCAACACGACGTGGACCTCTGTTTGGGACAGCACCCCATACGTGACTCAGGCCATTGGAGCCATCGAAATTGACCCGACTAATCCAGATGTCATTTACGTCGGCACGGGCGACTTCGATGCCAGCGACCAGTTCGGCGAAGGCATCCTCAAGTCCACCGACGGCGGCGCGACCTGGGCGCAATACGCGACTGACGTCTTTTGCCCTTACGCTCCAGGCACGCCTCTTTGGGGCAGCCAGAATACAGGCTCGGTCAAGGTGGACCCTAACAACCCGCAAAACGTGCTAGTTGGCACCCGCTTTGACCTCTACATTTCGCACGACGGGGGACATACGTGGACGCGCTGCCCCTTTGGAGCCAACCCGACCGATCCGACCTCTGGAAGTAACCAAATAAAAAGCATCAACCGCATCAGCGGAATTGTTCTGGATGCGACGACGAATCCCACGACCGCCTACATCGCGGTGGGGTACTACGCTTCAAATTACAATGGCAACAACGGCGTCTATAAGTGCACGATACCGAACTCAGGCGTTCCAACCGACTTCACGCTTCTAAATAACGGCTGGCCAACGGGCACCGGGAACGGCACCAACGGCGCCACGAATGTCGGCTGGATCAAGCTCGGCTCGTCCCGAGGCAACACAAACCACACGCTTACAATCTACGCCCAGGTTCAGGACGTTTCGACGGACGGCCAGTTAGAAACCTTGGTGACTACGAACGGGGGATCATCGTGGACTAAGATTGACAGCGCATCAAGCGGCGAAGCACAGGACTGGTATGACCTCTTCGTTATGCCAGACCCGGGCGACGACAAGACCCTCTATGTCGGCAGGATCAACCTCTATAAAGAAGTGGTTAACAGCAGCTACACATCAGTCACAAAAACGAACTTGAGCAACGTTTACAACCAGGGTTCCGCCGGTTACGGAACCCTTCACCCGGACCAGCACACGGGCTGCTGGATCAGCGGTACAGGTAGTAGCGCTCAATTTCTTGTCGGCAACGACGGCGGCGTCTATCTCGGAGACGGTACGGTAGGCGGATTTACTCAGTTGAACAACACCATCAATTCGACGCAATGGTATGCCGGACAGCTCGGCGCCAACTTTGCGAACGCATCCACGCAATTTCTCTTTGCCGGGGCGCAGGACAACGGCTCGGCCAGTTGGGACAGTTCGCAGTCTTCGCTGACGTGGCAGGCGAGATCAATAGGAGGCGACGGATTCTTTGCCGCTTTCGACCCGATCGCGGGTACTCTAAGCTCCGGAAATTGGTTCACCGAATATGTCAATGGCGGGCTATACCGCTCAACCGCAGGTGCCACCGGGAATTTCAGCTCTAAAAGTTGGGGTAACGGCGACCGCAAGGCGTGGAGCACGCCCTTTATGCTTGACACCTTCCACTGCACGGCGGCAACCTGCCCCAACTTTTTCATCGCCTCGCAGTATTTTTACGCCTCCGTCAACGCTGGCGGAACCATCACGAAGACCAAAAACACGGACCTGGCCGTGAACGGAACGACTGGCACCGGTTCTATTATCACCTTTGACATCGGCCGTTCCGATCCTAAAGCCGCCGTGACCGGTTCCGACCAGGGCGCAGTCTGGTGGTCTCCCAACGTTCTTACTGGCACGAACTGCACGCAGGCGCAGGCCAACACGGCGAACTTCTCATGTTCGGTTAATACATCTGCCACCTGGACCAACCTGACGCAGAGCAACGCCGTTCTGCCAAAGCGCGCAATTCTTGGCGTGGCTTTTGACCCCACGACGACAAACAGAATCTACGCGGCCGTGGGAGGTTTCGACCAAAACACCTCTTCAACCCCAGGCCACGTTTTCGTCTGCGTCAACAATGGTGGAACCTGGACCTGGACTAACAAGACAGGCAACCTGCCGAACGTTCCGGCCGAGTCCATTGTGATCAATCCCAACAATCCAGCACAGGCTTTCGTTGGAACTGATTTCGGCTTTTACTACACTGACAATATCAACGCCCAGCCACCGGTTTGGTACTTGTACGACTACGGCCTGCCGACAACTATAATCGAACACCTTACCGTTGACCGCGGGCCTTCTAATGATCCCTACCACTCGACAACGCTGGCTGCCTTCACCTACGGGCGAGGGACCTACGCGATCAGGCTTCCCGCTACCGGAGGCTTTTTGCCCTACCCCGTCACGACCACGATGACGGCAAAAAAGAATGGCTCGGCCGTGGATATCACCTACCCGCTTACCTGCACGAACGTCCAGAACAACGTCTACTGGGGAACGATTGGCAACTACTCCGCCGTCACTGGAGGCCGGTGCCAGGTTGGTAACAGTGGCGCCGCCAGCGGCGTGGCCATTCCAGATAACAGTTGGTTTGTCATCACCGGCGCATCTGATGGCACCTCCTCGCCTTCGATCGTCGCTTCTTTCGGCAAGGACAGCTCCGGGTACGAGCGCAACTTTACGGGCTGGGAAAACGTTACAGGCTGCGCGGCTTACTCGCAACAGGACACTCAGACCCAGTGCCAGTAGTCTGCTTTCTTTTGATTCGAGCCTTCTTGAGCGCCGGCCAGATTTGGGCCGGCGCTCTGCTATAGCAGCGGCTCCTTACTTCCTCACACGAACATGATCAGCGAAAGGGCGAGGGTGCCAAGGATTATCCATAGAGGATCAACCTTGCGGACAAGAAGGGCGAAGGCCGCCGTGGCGATGAGGGCGGTGGGAAGGTCAATCAGGGATTCCGAGGCGACGCGCCACAGCACCTGAAAAAGAAGGGCGATGAAAGCGGCGAGCAAGCCGCGGACAAGGGCTCCTGTTATTGGCAGGGCTATCAGCCTGGCATAGAACGGGGCGAGCAAGGCCAGAAGCAATGCCGAGGGAAGAAAGACCGCCGCTGTTCCGATGAGCGCCCCTCCAAAGCCGCCGACGGCGTAGCCGATGAACGTGGCGTTGACGATGACCGGCCCCGGCGTAACCTGGCTCAATGCTAATCCATCCACGAAGGCTTTTGGGGCGAGCCACGCCTGTTGATGGACGGCGAGGTCGAACATTAGAGCCACGGCGGTGTAGCCTCCGCCGAAAGCCAGCAGGTCCACCTTCGCCATGACGAGCGCCAGCGAGGGAAAGCGGGGGTTGATAAAGCCAGAGCACCAGGCAGCCGCGGCGAAAACCAGCGCCACGGCCAAAAGCCACGGCCAGGCGGGCTTTCGCTCTCGCGATGTTGAATCACGCGCGGGCAGCGGCGCGGCTGTCCTGCCCGCTCGCAAAAGCAGCGCCAGCAGAGAAGAGCATAGAAGCACCAACAATGCTCCAAGCCCGGCGTAGAGCGCGGCTGCGGCCAAACAGGCGATCGCCACTCCCTTCCAATCCTTGAGCGCCGAATGGGCCATGCCCAGAATCGCCTGCGCGACGATTCCAACGACGGCGGCGCCAAGCCCCTTGAATGCGGCGGCGACCTGTGGCACGCCGCCGAAGCGGAAATAGGCCCATGAAAGCAGAAGCATCAGAAGAAAAGTAGGAAGGATGTAGGACGCGAGCGTTACGAAAAGCCCGCGGTTCCCAGCCTTGCGCCACCCTATGTGGGCGGCGGTCTGCACGGCGATTGGGCCTGGCAGCGTCTGGCAGAAGGCCAACGTCTCCTCGAACTCTTCCCCTGATAGCCATCCCTTTTCTAGGACGCACACTTCGCGGATGCGCGCAACTATCGCCGGGCCGCCATAGGAAGTCGCCCCGACCCTGAAAAATGTCCACGCCAAATCGCCTATGCGAACCTGAGCCGCGTTACGAGAAGCTTCCATAAGCCCCCCTGCTCAGTCTATTAGGGCGAGCCTCCTCCGTCAAGCCGCTGTATAGGTTCAGTAAATGATACGCATCTTTCGCTTTCTCACCTTCTCACCCTTTAACTTTCTTACTTCATTATTACTCCGCCGACGCCGCCGGCGTTAACAAGGCGACGCCCTTGCGGGCAAACGTTTCAAGTGTTACGCTTTAACCTGGGGGAGGTCCGCTCCCCGCGGGGGCCTGATGCGGCTGCGGTCATTTTCAACGGCGATTCTGGCGTTTGCGGCAATGGCCGTGGCCTTCAATCCTCCTTTACACCGGATGGAGATAAAGCAGTCTCCCCCGGCGCCGGCCTCGGCCCCCGCGCCTTCGCCGGTTCCTTCTTTGAATCCCGCTCGCCTGGCCATCCGGTCATCCTACGCGCTTGTCTGGGACGCCGCGCAAAAGCGCGAGCTTTACTCCAAGGGAGCTGACACGGTAACTCCGATAGCCTCTATCACAAAACTGATGACCGCGATGGTCGTGCTGGACGCCGAACAGCCGCTGGGCGAACCTATCAAAATAGAGCAGGAGGACGTTGACACCCTGCGCAACTCCCTCTCCCGCCTTCCCGTCGGCTGGGTTTTAACGAGGGGGGACCTCCTTCAGCTTGCCCTCATGAGTTCCGAGAACCGCGCGGCTCACGCTCTTGCGCGAATGTACCCCGGAGGCAAGGAGGCCTGCGTCGCGGCCATGAACCGCAAGGCGGCGGCAATCGGGCTTGCCCACACGCGGTTTGCCGATTCGTCGGGCCTCAACGCCCAGAACGTTTCGACAGCCCGCGACCTGGCCAGAATGGTGGAGGAAGCGGGGCGATACTCAATAATCAGAGCGATCACCACCACGGCGCAATACGAGGTGCGCGCCATCTCGCCACCTCGCTCGCGGCTGTTCGGGAACTCCAACGGTTTGGTTCGGAACCCCGAATGGCCGATCACGCTCAGCAAAACCGGATACATTTCCGATTCCGGCTTCTGCCTTGTCATGGAAGCCCAGCTTGCATCAAGGCCGGTGATAATGGTTTTCCTCGACGCCGCCGGCAAAGAGAGCCGGTTCGGGGACGCGAACCGCGTCCGCGCTTGGCTGGAACCGGCTTTTTCGCTGGCGCAGAATCACAAAGCGCAGGGCCACCCGCCCGCATAAGGAAGCGAATGGGCAAAATTACGGCTGAAGCGCTCGCGTCGTATCTTTGCGCGAGCGGCCATCTTTCCACCGAACAGGTTCCCCAACTTTTAAGGCTGTGGGAGGCGCGCAAGAGCGCTTCCGAAAAAGGCCGCCCGCTGCACCCAATAGCGTTCGTGGTGAGCCTGAACCTGCCCGACCGAGCCAACCCGGAGAACTCCTTGGACGACGCCTTGATAGCGCGCGTCCTGGCGCAGAAGGCGGGCCTTCAAAGCGCAAGGCTCGATCCTCTCAAGCTTGACATCGAGTTCATTCACAAGACGGTCTCGCGCCCATTCGCCGCGAGGTACCTGATGCTTCCACTTACTGAAAAGGACGGCGAAATCTACATGGCGGTAGCCGACCCGTTCGACATGGAGGGCGTAGACCTTTTCCGCCAGACGTCTCCAAAGCCTTTGCGCCGCGTCGTGGCGCCGTATGGCGACATGGTGCGGATCATCCACGAGTTTTACGGCTTCAGGTCCGCGCTCACGAACGCCGAAAAGGCGATGAACAGCGGAAACGACCTAGGGAACCTGGAACAGCTCGTGAGGCTTCAAACGGGCACGGAAATAGAGGCAAGCGACAGGCACGTGGTCAACGCCGTGGAATATCTTCTGCACCACGCCTACGACTTGAGGGCAAGCGACATCCACCTTGAGCCAAAGCGGGATCACGCCCTCGCCAGGTTTAGGATTGACGGCGTTCTCCACGACATAGCTCAGATTCCAAAGGTGGTATACCCGGCCATCGTCAACCGAATCAAGGCCCTTTCGAGGATGGACATCGCCGAAAAGCGCCGCCCGCAGGATGGCCGCCTCAAGACGGACCGCGACGGGAAAGAGGTGGAGCTGCGGATTTCTTCCGTGCCGGTTGCTTTCGGAGAAAAGCTTGTTCTTCGCATATTCGATCCGGACATGCTCGTCAGGGACCTTGCCAGCCTGGGCTTCCGCGCCGACGAGTTGGAAGTTTTTGAAGGCTTTCTCCAAAGCCCTCACGGCATCATTCTCGTGACCGGCCCCACCGGTTCCGGCAAGACGACGACGCTTTACTCCGCGCTCAAAATCCTCGCGCAGCCGGGCGTCAACGTCATCTCCATTGAAGACCCCATCGAGATGGTGATGCCGCAACTGAACCAAATAGCCGTCAACCCGAAGATCGGCCTCACCTTCGGCAGCGCGCTCAGGACCGTTTTGAGGCAGGACCCCGATATAGTCATGGTGGGAGAGATCAGGGACCAGGAGACGGCTGAAAACGCCGTACAGGCGGCTCTTACAGGGCACCTCGTCCTTTCGACCCTCCATACGAACGACGCGCCTTCCGCCATTACGCGCCTGCAAGACCTTGGGATGCCGCCATTTTTGCTTGCCTCGACCATCGTCGGAGTCATTGCGCAAAGGTTGGTGCGAGTCATCTGCCCGCGGTGCAAGGAGGACCAGGTCCTGGGGCCGGAAGAGCTTCGCGTCATCGGCTGGCCGGAGGAAAAGGGAACAACGCTAACCGCGAAACGCGGCGCCGGCTGTGCCCACTGCCGAAGGACCGGCTACTACGGCCGCACCGGAATTTACGAGATCATGGCGGTGGACGAAACGATGCGAGACATGATTGACCGCAAGCTGGACAGCAACCTGCTTCGAGAGCACGCCGTCAAGAACGGAATGATGACCTTGCGCGAGGCCGCGCTCTCAAAGCTTGCCCGCGGCGTAACCACCTTTGAGGAAATAATCCGCGTCACGGGCATATAAGGGCAGGCAATAGCCGTACTCTTTTTCATGCTCGCCACCTTTGCTATTAGCGCGGCCTATCCTTCCGGCGACCAGCGGGAGACCGGAATCAGACGGCGCGGGAAGATTC
>JAEMPZ010000172.1 GCA_022759065.1 Acidobacteriota bacterium
GATGGGCCAGCGGCCATTTCGAGCGATAGGTTACGCCTGGACGCTCCTGGCCCTTGTTTCTGTCTGGATCCCCGAACAAATTCCCTTTGTCACCGTGACCATCGCCGGTGTCGTTGCTGTGGGAATGCTGGCTCTTTTCTCCAAGATGGACTTGGCGCAGGTTCTGGGTGCCACCGCTTCCACCGCGTTTGGCGCCCTTTACCTTGGAATGCTTCCAGGGTGCATGTTGGCGCTCAAAAGCCTGGGCGAGAGCCGTGGCACCGGTTTTGTGCTTCTTAGCTGCACGGCGGTCTGGGCCGGGGATTCCTTCGCTTATTACGGTGGCCGCCTTTTTGGCAGGCATAAGCTGGCGCCCCGCGTTTCGCCCAAGAAGACGTGGGAAGGCGCGGCCGCCGGCGCTATCGGCTCACTGGCCGCCGGCGCCGTGGCGTCAGCGACCTATTTCCATGAACTTCCGATGCTTCATTCGCTGGTCATAGCCGGTCTAATTTCAGTAGCCGGCCCTTTGGGCGATCTCTTCGAGTCGGCGCTAAAGCGCGGAGCGGGAGTCAAGGATTCTTCTTCGCTTCTTCCGGGCCATGGTGGCGTGCTTGACCGCTTGGACAGCCTCCTGTTTGCCGCTCCGGTCGTGCTTCTTTACCAGCAGGCATTCCTTCAATGACCACGAAAGATCACGAACGCGGCATTGACTTGACGGGCGTTGTCGTCCTTGGCGCAACAGGCAGCGTTGGCGAGACGACGCTTCGCGTGCTTGAGCGCCATTCGGACAGGTTTCGCGTGGTCGGATTGGCCGCGGGCAAGCGCGTCAAGCGCCTGGCTGAACAGATCGCAAAATGGAGGCCGCTCGCCGTTTCCGTTGCTAGGGAAGAGGACGCCGCCTTTCTAAGAAGGGAATTCAAGGGCGTTGACGTTTACAGCGGCCCGGACGGCCCGGTTAGGCTGGCCGAGCATCCCCAGGCTGGAACAGTTGTAGCGGCCATTGTCGGCTCTCAGGGCCTCCGTTCGACTTTTCGCGCGGTGGAACTCGGGCGCCGGGTGGCTCTCGCGAACAAAGAGACGCTCGTAATGGCGGGGCGCCTCGTGTTCGAAGCCGCGCGCAGGAGCGGCGCGGAACTTCTCCCGGTTGACAGCGAGCACTGCGCCATTTTTCAGTGCCTTCAGGGAGAGAATAGCGCTTCCGTGCGCCGTCTCATCCTCACCGCCTCCGGCGGCGCGTTGCGCGACTTCCCGGTCGAGGCGATTCCGAACGCGACGGTGGAACAGGTACTTTGTCATCCGACGTGGAAAATGGGACGAAAGATAACCGTTGACTCGGCGACGATGATGAACAAGGGGCTGGAAATAATAGAGGCCCACCACCTCTTTCATGTCCCTCTCGACCGGATAGAAGTGCTGCTGCATCCACAGAGCGTGGTCCACTCGATGGTGGAGTTCAATGACGGCTCGTTGATCGCCCAAATGGCCAGCCCAGACATGGCGCTCCCGGTGCAGTTCGCCTTGACCTATCCAGAGAGGATCAGCGGGTTGTTGGCGCCACTTGACCTGGCCAAGGCTCCTCCCATGACCTTTGCCGAGGCAAGCGCCGGGCGTTACCCGTGCCTCGCGCTCGCCAGGGAGGCGGCCTCTTCATCCGAATCGCACGCCATCGCGCTCAACGCCGCGAACGAGGTGGCCGTGCAGGCATTTCTTGACGGAAGGCTGCGTTTCGGTGATATCGCCACTTTAGTCAGGAGCGTTCTCGACGAGACTGAACCTTCGGCTCCGGCCAATTTGGAGGAGGTCCTTCAACTCGACCTGGCGGCTAGGAGACAAGCCCAGCGCCGACTGTCTCAAATAGAGGAATGACGATGCATCTGGCAGGAACGATCATTTTCTCATTGGTGATATTCATAGCCGTGATTGGAGTCATAGTCCTCTTTCACGAGATGGGACACTACATCGTCGGGCGGCTCTTTGGCTTTGCCATAGAAGCGTTCTCGATAGGATTCGGCCCGAAGATCGCCGAGAGGAAGGGGCGCTACAATCTCTGGCAGCTTCGCTGGATTCTGGCGGGAGGCTACGTCAAATTCGCCGGCGAGCTGGACAATCCAGAGGAACTGCCTCCAGGCGTCGCGCGAGAGGCTCTTTTCGCCAACCGCAAAAGGTGGCAGCGGTTTCTGGTGCTCGTCGCCGGGGTGGCCGCGAACGTGTTCCTGGCCTATGCGCTATTCGCCGGGCTTGCTTTTTATGGGGTTGATGAATCAATAACCCGCGACCGTCCTGCCGTAATAGGCTGGGTAGCCGATGGTTCTCCCGCCCAGAAGGCCGGGCTTCGCCCCGGAGACACCATCCTTTCAGTGGACTCGCGCCGCGTAAGAAATTGGGAAGAGGCTCACCAGGAAATCTATACCCTGATGTCGAAGCCTTACGTCGTCCACTTTTTGCGCGCAGGCAAAGAGATGGACGCGACAGTGGACCCGGTAACGGTCGAGTTTTTGCACCAGCCCATGGGGGCGATTGGAGTCGCCGCCGCCGTTCCAGCGATAATCGGCGCCGTTGCCAACCCTTCAGCGGCGTTGGACGCCGGGCTCAAACCCCTGGATGAAATCCTCGAGGTTGGGGGGGCGAAAGTCCAATATTGGGACCAGGTCCAACAAGCTCTCCTGGACAACAAGGGGACGCCCGTCACCCTGAAAATCAGGCGGGGCGCGGAAGTAATCGAACTGCAAGCGACGCCACGATACGTTCCCGAGGAGAAGCGCTATCTGCTGGGGATGAGGCCGCAGGAACAGGTTTTTGTCCGCTACCCATTTCCCGAATGCTTTTTTAAGGCGGGGCGCCTGATAGCCGACAATTCGACGCTGGCTTTCAGGACCTTCGCGAAGCTGGCGGAAAGAAAGATGCCGCTGAGCGCTCTCTCCGGGCCTCCGACGCTGGCTTACATTTCGGGAGAGGTCGCGCGGACCGGGCTTTATAACCTTCTCTATTTAGTGGCGGTCATTTCAGTGCAGATCGGAATCTTCAACCTGCTGCCGGTGCCTGGCCTGGACGGAGGCCACGTCTTCGTCCTGGCGATAGAGGCGATAATCAGGCGGGATCTGCCCCTAATAGTGAAGGAGTGGATCATGAGAGTCGGCTTCGCGGCGCTGATCCTTCTTTTCGCCGCCATAATCGTGCTGGATGTGATGAAATTCTTTTGATGACGGATTGGGATAACATCCGGTGCCTAAGTACAGTGGAACTGGCCAAGTGAAAGCGCTGCTCATCAACATTTCCGACACTGCCTCGCGGAAAAAGCTTTCCGCGGCGCTGGAGATGCCGGGTTCGCCGATCGTGCTTCATGGCGAAGGTTCCGCCGTGCCGCCGCCCCGCCTTGAAGGGCTATTTGGTTTTTCGCTTCCTATAACCGGCGTCCTCGATGGCCCTTTGGACGGTTTGTGGGCTGAAGCGTTTCTTGCGTGCGACCTCATTTTTGCCAAGCCCCGTGCCGAGCTGGTTTTCAGCGACGGCTGCCTCTGGCCCGCGCTTCTCGGGTTGCGCGTCAGCGGCGCGTCCTCGAGGCGCCCGCTTTTTTCTCGCCGGCGTCTTTCCTTCTCCGAAATGGAACGCGCCGGTTGGGCCAGGCGAGGCGGGGCGCGAGAAGCCGTTGAATGGACGGAGGGAAAATCCGCGCAAGCCCAGAGGCTATTGAGGCCGCTTCTGTACCGGGAGCAGGGATTGTCCGAAGCGGCCTGCCTTGCGCTCGAACGGAGCGCTTTCGGCCTGGCGTGGGCGGGAAGCGACGCGCGCGAAGGCGCCAGGAGCTTCCTGGAAAAGCGGCTTCCCTCCTTTTCGCCCTGACAGTCGCAACTTTCTCCGCTCGTGTGTACAATAGCTCTGGCGCGTGGCGCCATTTTAGCCGATGAAGACGGCCAAGCGAGGGGAAGCGATGAATTTTGAATTGAATTCAGACCAAAAGATGATAAGGGAAATGGTGCGGGACTTCGCCGAGACGAAGATTCGGCCGGGCGTTATGAAGCGGGACCACGAGGGGCGCTTCATTGATGAGCTTATTCCCGGCTTGGCGGAGCTTGGCCTTTTGGGGATGCTGGTTCCAGATGCGTATGGCGGCTCGGGGCTGGACAACGTTTCATACGCGCTGGCCATCGAGGAACTGGCGCGAGTCTGTCCATCAACGGCCGTTACGGTTTCAGTGACGAACTCTGTCTGCCAGGATCCGATCCTCATGTTCGGGAGCGAGGAGCAGAAGCGAAAGTACCTTCCGCCTTTGGCCAAGGGGGAGTGGATCGGCGGTTTCTGCCTGACTGAACCTGGTTCAGGCTCCGACGCCGGTTCCTTGAAGACGCGGGCGGAAAAGCGCGGGGGGAAGTACATCCTGAATGGTTCGAAGGCGTGGATCACCAATACCCATTATGGCAAGGTTTTCGTGGTAATCGCCTCCACCGATCCCTCAAAGGGCGCCAAGGGGGTTTCGGCATTCATCGTCGAGTCCTCCAGCCCAGGTTTTGAGTTTCTCCCGTTGGAGCACAAGATGGGGCTCAAAGCCTCGGTCACGTCTGGAATTTCATTCGACAATTGCGAGATCCCCGCCGAAAACATCCTGGGCACGGAAGGGATGGGCATGCGCGTCGCGCTCACGACCCTTGACGGCTCGCGCATAGGCATAGCGGCGCAGTCCGTGGGAATAGCCCAGGGCGCCTTCGAGGAGGCGGTCAAATATGCCGGCCAGCGCGAGACCTTCGGAAAGCCGATAAAGGATCACCAGGCGATTGGTTTTATGATCGCCGAGATGGGGACCGAAATCGAAGCGGCGCGCCTTATGACCATGAAAGCGGCCGCGCTGAGGGACGCGAAGGGGCCTGGGCTTTCACGCGCGTCGAGCATGGCAAAACTCTTCGCAAGCGAAACGGCCAAGAAGGTTTGCGACGCCGCCGTGCAGATTCACGGAGCATACGGCTATTCAAACGAATATGCCGTGGAAAGGTTCTATCGGGATGCTCGGGTGACCACCATCTACGAAGGGACTAGCGAGGTTCAGCGCATGGTTATTGCCCGCTCGCTCCTAGGCCGGTAGTGCCTCAATCGCGCGATGCAAGCGGGACGAAGGTAGCAAATGGAGGAGAACAGGCTGTAAGCCTAAAGAGGCCGTCAGCAGTCCAATCTAAGTGATAGGGGAAAAGGTAATGGTTTATGATCCGCACTCGACCGAGGCCCGGGTCCAGCAGAAATGGCGCGACGCCAATCTGTTCAAGACGGAGGAAAAGCCGGGCGTTCCTAAATACTACTGCCTCGAAATGTTCATGTACCCTTCGGGACGAATCCACATGGGCCACGTGCGCAACTACACCATCGGAGACGTGGTCGCCAGGTTTCACAGGATGCGCGGCGAAAACGTTCTTCACCCGATGGGCTTTGACGCCTTTGGCCTTCCCGCGGAAAACGCGGCGATAAAGGGCCAGGCGCACCCCAAGGAGTGGACCGACGCGAACATCGCTTCAATGAAGGTCCAGTTGAACAGGCTGGGCCTCATGTACGACTGGGAGCGGGAGGTCCGCACTTGCGAGCCTGGCTATTACCGCTGGAACCAGTGGTTCTTCTTGAAGATGATGGAACGGGGCCTCGCCTACAAGGCAAAGCGCAAAGTGAACTGGTGCCCTGACTGCGCGACCGTGCTTGCCAACGAGCAGGTTGAAGATGGAAGCTGCTGGCGTTGTCACAGCCAGGTCGAGCTCAAAGAGATGGAGCAGTGGTTTCTCAGGATAGGCAATTACTCCGAGGAGCTGCTGGCGGGGCTCGACGGGTTGTCGGAATGGCCGCCGGAAGTCGTCGCGATGCAGCGGAACTGGATAGGCCGTTCGGAAGGGGCCTACGTTGATTTCGCCGTCGCGGGGAAATCAGAGAAGATACGGGTATTCACGACGCGGATAGACACGATCTACGGCGCGACCTACGTTGTCCTGGCGCCTGAGCACCCTCTCGTCGAGGCGATTTGCGAGCCCGAGAGAAAGCAGGAGGTTGATGCCTTTCGAGCCGCGATGCGGTCGCAGAGCACGCACGATCGCGCCACGTCGAAAGAAAAGAAGGGCGTGTGCACGGGGGCTTTCGCGGTAAATCCATTCTCCGGCGAAAAAATTCCCGTTTACATAGCCAACTTCGTATTGATGGATTACGGCACTGGCGCGATCATGAGCGTGCCGGCCCACGACCAGCGCGACTTCGAGTTCGCGAAAGCGTACGGCCTCCCGATCCGCGTGGTCGTGCAGCCGGGCGGCCTGGAATCAGAGAACATGGCCGAGGCGTCGGCGCTTGACGGCGTCCTTCAGGACAGCGGCCCTTTCACTGGCATCAACAACCGAGAGGCGATGAAGCTCATGGCCGCTAGGGCCAAAGCCGAGGGGTTCGGCGAGCCGGCCGTGACCTTCAGGTTGAAGGACTGGGGCATCTCCCGCCAGAGATATTGGGGAACGCCGATCCCGGTAATCAACTGCGAGAAGTGCGGCGCCGTGCCGGTTCCTGAAAATGATCTTCCCGTTCTTCTTCCTTACGACGTGCCATTTACCGGAAAGGGGGAGAGCCCGCTGGCAAGGGTTCCTAAGTTCGTCAACGCCAAATGTCCCAGGTGCGGGCAAGCGGCAAGGCGCGAAACCGACACGATGGACACCTTCGTTGATTCTTCGTGGTACTTTCTCAGGTACGTCAGCCCGAAAGAGGACAAGCGGCCTTTTGATCCCGAAGCCGCGCGCTACTGGGCTCCAGTTGATTTTTACATCGGCGGCATAGAACACGCGACGATGCACCTCATTTACTTCCGTTTCTTCACCATGGTCCTTCGGGACCTTGGGCTTCTTCCATTCGGCGAGCCGGCGAAAAGGCTCATGTGCCAGGGCATGGTCATCAAAGATGGCGCGAAAATGTCCAAGAGCCTCGGCAACATCGTTGACCCAGACGCGATGATAGAACGCTACGGCGCCGACGCCGTGAGGCTGAACATCCTCTTCCTCTCCCCTCCGTGGGACCAGTTGGACTGGAAGGAAGCGGGGGCTGAAGGCGCCGCCCGTTTTCTGAACCGGGTTTATGATCTTATTGAAGAGGCCGCGCCAAAGCTTGTCGGCGAAGCTAAAGCGCCCAAAAATGGCGAGGCGCTGCTTCTGAGAAGAAAGACCCACCGCGCCATAGAGAGAATCACGGCGGAACTCGGCCAGAGGCTCAAGCTCAACACCGCCATTGCGGCGCTGATGGAACTCTGCAACGCCCAGCAGGCTTTTCTTTCTGGATTCAAAGAGACGCCGGAAGAGCGTTTCGCGCTGAAAGAGTCTCTGGAGGCGCTCGTCGCGATGCTCTCTCCCTTCGCTCCGCACCTCAGTGACGAGCTATGGGAAAAGCTGGGCCACGAAGGCTTTTTAGCTTTGGGGCCATGGCCGGCTTTTGACCCCGAAATAGCCAGGGAAGATGAAGTGACGCTCGCGGTTCAGGTCAACGGCAAGCTGAGGGGCCAGATCACGATGCCTCTGGGCGCATCGGACGAGGAGGTTCTCGTGGCGGCAAAGGCCAACCCGAAGGTACAAGCGCACCTCGAAGGAAAAACGATAGTCAAGGAGCTTGTCGTAAAAGATCGCATCGTCAACATCGTCGTGAAGGAAAGATGAACCCCCAAGACGCCAAGGCGCCAAGGGCACGAAGGGAAGAATCACAGGGAGGACGGGGAGGTCATGGAGGAAGACAGGCGGTAGGCTGCGGGCTGTGAAAAGCAAGTATGAAGTATGAATTATGAAGGTTGAAGGGCGTGAGACGTG
>JAEMPZ010000085.1 GCA_022759065.1 Acidobacteriota bacterium
CATCTCTCATCTGTTCTTTGTGCCCTTCGTGCCTTGGTGGTGAATCTTCCCGCGCCTGAATGCGGTGTCGGGGTGATTAGTGGGCTTCGGCGCAACGCTTGACGAGGGCGGTGAGGCGGTCGAAGTCGAATGGCTTGGCGACGACCTCTACTATCCCGGCCTCCTTTTGGGTGGATTCGTCCGGAGCTTCGGCGGCGGCCGTGACGAATATGGCCGGCACGGGCTGCGGGGATTGTCCCCTCAGCTTCAGAAGCATATCAATGCCGCTCATCCTGGGCATCATCGAATCGGAAACGATGCAGTCGGGCTTTTCCCTCAGCGCGGCCTCGATCCCCAAAACTCCGTCCTCTGCTTCGAAGACCTCAAGCCCGGCCTGTTCAAAAAGAACCCTGAATAGTCTCCTTAGGTGCGGGTCGTCTTCAACGATCAGGACCTTCTTCATTCTCGTTCTCTAACTTTCTTTTGGCGCCTTGGCGTCCTGCTGGTAGATCTATTTCTCCCCGCTTCTTCTCCCCTGAGCCACGCTTCCAGGCGCCACTCGCCGCCTTGCCATGCCAGCTCTCTTCCCCCGCTTGTCTTGCCGAGCAGCGCCGTAAGGTAAGGAAGCCCGGCGTCAAAGGGCGCGCGAATCTCTTTATTTTGCGGCCAGTACATCTTGCGGAAAAAAGTGGGGGGATCGAGCGCATCATCCTCGCCCGCCACGATAAAGGAAATGTATAGAAGGCCGGTTCCAGCGCTGACTTCCCATCTCGCCGTTTCCCTGGAAGCCGCTTGCAACGACAGGCCGGCGCCAACAAGCGCTGCAACGAGTTGCTCTTCCGGCACCGTCAGCGCAATCTCCGCGAGGCCGCCACGAATTGCCGGGCTTTTCAGCGGCAAGCCATGGCTGGAAAGCGCCTCGTTTACCATCGCCGGAAGCCGCTTTGCGCTCCACGCCGGGGCGGGATGGTAGCGTTCTTCGATCTTGCGCGTTTCCCAGTACCAATAAAGCATTTTCTCGATCGTCAGCGCCGAGCGCTGAAGAATGTCCAGCGCTTCGGCTGCCTCTTCGTCAGGGCCTTTTAGCAATGATTGGAGAATATAGCGGGCGCCCTCCAAGTTGCTCAACGGCGTCGCCAAATCGTGCTCGAAGAAGAGCCGCTCGTCAAAACCGCTCACGGGGACCTCCTGAAAGCCGCCGGATCGAGCCCCACGCGGCGCAAATGCTCATAGACATTCTTTCGGCTGATGCCGGCGATTTCGGCTGCCATGGAAATGTTCCCGCTGGTCTTGCTCAACACTCTTTCGAAATAGCCCCGCAAGAAACTCTTCTCCGCTTCAGCCAGCACGATTGACGCCTGTTCCTCCGGCAAAGCTTCGGCAACGGGATGTAACTTTTCGAGCCTGATGTCCTCTTCCGCCAAAACGGTTCCCATGGCAATGACGAGAGCGTGCTTGATGCAGTTCTCCAGTTCTCGAACGTTGCCAGGCCATGAGTATTCAACCAGTCTTGCCACGGCCTCTGGCGATAAGTCACGCACGGCGGGGTTTATGGAGGGGCCATGCCTCTTGATGAAATGGCGGGCAAGAGGCACTATGTCCTCCGGCCGCTCCCGAAGCGGAGGAAGCTCAATCGTCACGACGCTCAGACGGTAAAAAAGGTCCTCGCGGAACCGCCCCTGCGTGATTGCCTGCCTGAGGTCGCGGTTGGAAGCCGCCAGCACTCGCACGTTCACGGGGGTGCTTCTGGTGCTGCCGAGGCGGCGGATTTCGCCTTCCTGCAAAACCCGCAGGAGCTTGCTTTGGATGGCGGACGGAGCATCAACGATCTCATCCAGAAGAAGCGTCCCGCCGTTCGCCTCCTCGAAGAGCCCCTTCTTGGCGCCGTATGCGCCCGTGAAGGCCCCCTTGGCATAGCCGAAGAGCTCGCTTTCCAGCAAGGTCTCGGGCACGGCCGCGCAGTTGATGGCAACGAACGGCCCGCGCGCCCTTGGACTTGCGTTATGAATCGCCATCGCGGCCAGGTCCTTGCCGGTCCCGCTCTCGCCCGTGAGCACGACGGGGACGTCGCGCGAGGCGACGAGAGAAATGAGGTTGAGCGTTTTTCTTATCGCGGCGCTTTCGCCTACGATTTCATCGAAGCCGCCCGAGACGGCCTTGCGTTTCAGCGCCTGGAACTCTTCCGCCAGGCTGTATTGCTCCAGAGCCCTCGCGATCTTTAACCGCAGCTCCTCGGGGTCTATGGGCTTAGGGATGTAGTCGGCCGCGCCGGCTTTCATGGCCTCCACCGCGGTATGGATGGAGGCGAAGGCCGTCATGATGATTAGGCGGGTCCGCTGATTGCGCTTGCGCACTTCGCGCATCACGGCCAAGCCGTCCATGCCTGGCATCATCATGTCGGTCAACACCAGTTGAAACGGCTCTTTATCGAACTTTGCAAGCGCGGCGCGGCCGTTGGGAGCGGTCACTATTTTATAAGAAGGGTCATCCAGATATCTGGCGCAGAGCCTCAGGGCGTCCGGGTCATCATCAACGACGAGAATCGCCCACCGCGCGTCCATCCTTTGCCTATTCTAATCCGAACTTCAACTTCTGGCAAACGGTCACGCGAATCCGAGTGTCATCTTGGCTTCCTCCGTCATCCGCTCGGGAGTCCAGGGCGGATCCCATACAAGGTTGACGCTCGCCTTCTCAACCCCGGGAAGCTTCAAGAGCTCGTTGTTCGCCTCAAAGATCATCTGGTCGGCGAGAGGGCACCCCGGCGAGGTCATGGTCATATCAACGACAACCTCCTGGCCGTGGACGTCCACCCTGTAAATCAGCCCGAGGCTTACGGCATCCAGCCCCAGCTCGGGGTCAATGACCTTTGCAAGCGCTTCAAGACACTGTTCACGAGTCAGTTCAGCCATGGGCATCCTTTCAATGGGCGCGATCAGCAAAGGCCCCATCAAGAAACCATCTTAGCTTAGTCTTTCTTCCATTTGCCAGTCGGGCCGGGAAAGGGCCAAGCCAATCCCGCCCCGATTAGTATAGAATAGCTGCCTGGAGGAACTGGATGTCGCGGATAGCGGTCATTCCCGGAGACGGCATTGGGCCGGAGGTCATCGCAGAGGCGCTCCGGCTCCTTGAGCTCCTGAGAGGCAAGGGCCGCTCCTTCTCGTGGGATGTTTTCCCCTTCAGCGCGGAGACCTTTTTGCGCGACGGCCGCGCCATGCCATTAGAAGCGTTGGGCCAGCTCGCCGGTTACGACGCCATCCTTCTTGGCGCATTCGGAGACCCGCGCATTCCAGACATGGCGCACGGGCGGGAGGTCGTCCTTGGGCTGAGGCAGGGCCTCGACCTCTATGTGAACATGAGGCCGGTCCGCCTTCTGCTCCCTGAGTTGACTCCCTTGAAAAGAGGCGGCGCATCAGAGATTGACTTCGTTGTCCTTCGGGAGAATACGGAAGGGCTCTACGCCCACGCCGGAGGTTTTTTGCATCGCGGGACCAGGAACGAAACCGCGCTCCAGACTAGCGTTGACACTCGTTTCGGAATCGAGCGCTTCTTGCGCTACGCTTTCGCGCTGGCCGCAGCGAGGCCCATTGCGAAACTGACGCTGGTTGACAAGCACAACGCGCTCCGCTTTTCGGGCGACCTCTGGTACAGAACCTTTCTCGAAGTGGCTTCGGCGTTCTCAAGCGTGAGCGCCGAGCACCGTTTCATTGACGCCGCGTGCGCGGAGTTAGTCCTCAATCCTGGCCATTTCAGCGTCATAGCGGCGGACAACCTTTTCGGGGACATCCTTGGCGACCTCGGAGCGGCGCTCGCGGGAGGGCTTGGTTTCGCTCCATCCGCCAACATCAACCCAGAGACCGGAAAAGGGATGTTTGAGCCCATTCACGGTTCCGCCCCGGACATCGCCGGGCGGGGAATCGCCAACCCGTGCGCGGCGCTTCTCGCCTGCGCCATGATGGTCGAACACCTCGGCGACAAAGAGGCCGCGATGGCAATTGAAAAAGCGGTGCGCAAGTCGCTGGCCGAGGGCGCGCTCACGCGTGACGCGGGGGGAACGCTCTCCACCAGCGAGATGGGCAAGGCGGTTATGGCCAGAATGGACATCCCGTAACCCCAACCTCGCGATTGAACAGGGGTAGTGACCGCGAATGGATGAGAAGAGGCTATTAGCAAAAACAGACTAGGGAGATGGTGAAGAAGTGAAAAAGTTAGAGAGGGAAAAGGTGAAAGATGCATTGCCATGCGCGGCAGTTATAGGCGCTTACCCTCTCACCTTTTTACTTTTTCCACATTTCCATCGCGGGCTGTGGGCGTGAGGAGTCGCAAATGAGCATGACCCTCGCCGAAAAGATACTCGCCGCGCGCTCCGGCCGCGAAGCCGTCGTCCCCGGAGAGTTGGTCACGTGCCGCGTTGATAAAGCCATGGCGACCGACATCACCGCTCCCCTCTCCATCGAAGTCTTTAGAAAGATGGGGGCGAGCAGGGTCTTCGACCCCGAAGCTTGCATCCTGGTCAATGACCATTTCGTTCCCGCCAAGGACGCCGCCGCCGCCGATTTTTCCGCTGCTATGCGCGCTTTCGCGCGCGAGCAGAACATTGCGCATTACTTTGAAGTGGGGAGGTCTGGCATCTGCCACGCCCTCGTGGCCGAGGAGCGGCTCTGCCGACCTGGCGAACTATTCATCGGCGCCGATTCGCACACCTGCACGATAGGGGCGCTGGGAGCCTTTGCAACCGGAGTGGGCAGCACCGACCTCGCGGCGGTTTGGGCTTTGGGCGAGATATGGCTCCGGGTTCCCGAAACGGTTCGCGTCATTTTGGAGGGATCCTTGAGGCGCTATGTAACGGCGAAGGACGTCGTCCTTTCCTTGATAGGCCTCATGGGGCTTGGCGGGGCGCGTTACAAAGCCATTGAGTTCGGCGGCGAGCTTCTGCCGGCGCTGCCGATGAACGAGAGGCTCACGCTCTGCAACATGGCCGCGGAGATGGGGGCCAAGACGGCCATGGTACCGCCCGACGCCGTAACCGCTGCTTTTTTTGCCGATTGCAAGATCGCTATTGATGGCGCGCCGCTTCCCGATGCAGGCGCGCGTTACGCCAGGACCGAACGGCTTGACGTTTCGCTTCTCGACCCCCAGGTCGCGGAACCTTTTAGTCCAGACCGGGTGAAGCCCGTATCCGCCTTCAGGGGCGTTCACGTAGACCAGGTCTTCATAGGTTCATGCACCAACGGCCAACTGGAGGACCTGCGCGCGGCCGCATCGGTCTTGCGCGGCCGCAAAGTGGCTGATGGCGTGCGCCTCATAGTGACGCCCGCCACGCAGGCGACATACATGAAAGCCGCGAGCGAAGGGTTGCTTTACGACCTGGCGGAGGCCGGAGCGGCCATCACCGCGCCCTCGTGCGGCGCGTGCCTGGGCGGCCACAACGGCGTGCTCGGCAAAAACGAGGTTGCGTTGGCCACGACCAACCGGAACTTCCGCGGGAGGATGGGAGATCCCACTTCCAGGGTATATCTGGCGAACCCTTACGTAGCCGGCGCAACGGCAGTAGCTGGAACCATCAGCAGCCCGGAGGACCTTCCATGAATGCTATCGAGGGGCGGGCGTGGAAGTTCGGCGACAACGTTGACACTGACGTAATCATTCCGGCCCGCTTCTGCGTGACGCTGGACACACATGAGCTCGGACTTCACGCCATGGCCGGACTCGACGAAGGCTTTGCAACGAAAGTCGGTCGCGGCGATATTGTCGTCGCGGGTGCCAATTTCGGGTGCGGAAGCAGCCGGGAAACAGCGCCGCTTGCGCTCCTTGGCGCCGGAGTGGGCGCCGTCGTCGCCGTATCGTTTGCCCGCATCTTCTTCAGAAACGCGATAAACGTGGGGTTGCCAATTATTGAAGCGCCGTCAGCCTTTGCGGAATGCGAAGAGGGCAACCTGTTCAGAATTGACCCGGGGGCGGGCGCCGTCACCAACGTGACAATGGGGCGCTCTTATCAGGCGCCGCCGTTTCCCACGGAGATACGACAGATCATAGCCTCTGGAGGGCTTGTCCCATACGTCCGGCGGCGGTTAGGGAAAACCTCGGTATTGGATCTAAGCGGGAGCCACGAATGATTGAAAAATAAACTGTTAGCGTGCGAAGTATGAAGGCAGAACTAGAAAGTGAGGTTTTGAGTTTTGAGTTGAAAAATAACTGTACCTTAACTCATAACTCTCAACTCATAACTCGCAACTCTTGCAGCTTCAACCTTCATAATTCAAACTTCATACTTGCTTTTTACAGGGAGGGAGCATGAGCGATCCGGCGGAGAAACCCAGACATCCAAAAGGCCTGTACGTCCTGTTTTTCACCGAGATGTGGGAGCGCTTCGGTTTCTATACGATGCTCTTCATTTTCACCTTGTACCTCGACGACTATTTCCACTTCCGCCACCCCGGCACGATATACGGCGCCTACCTCGCGCTCGTATATTTCACGCCGATAGCGGGAGGCTGGATCGCTGACAGGGTGCTCGGATTCCGCCGGACGATCGTGCTTGGGGCAATTCTTCTCGCGGCAGGCTACGCCATTATGGCGGTGAAAGTAAACGACAAGCCCTCCGTCCAACAACAGGTCGTGGCGGCGGAGCAGGCTTACGCGCAGGCCTTTTCCCAGTGGCAGCAGCGGGGAGAGGCGGCGAAGGCGGCCGGCCAGCCGTTTGATGAGCCTCAGCCTCGATATGGCGGGCCGCAGCGGACTGCCGGACGGCCGTTGCTCTTTCTCGCGCTGTTGGTTCTCGTCGCCGGCAACGGGCTTTTCAAACCCAACATATCGGTAATGGTGGGGAACCTTTATGAAGAGGGTAATCCCTTGAAGGATTCGGCCTTCAACATTTTCTACATGGGGATCAACATTGGCGCCTTTTTCGCGCCTCTGGCGGCGGCCGCCTTAAGAAACACGCTCGGCTGGTGGTGGGCCTTCGGCGCCGCTGCGGCTGGAATGCTTGTCGGCCTCGCCATTTTTACGATCTTCCAAAAGCACATCGCCCACGCCGAGATAGCCCACAGCGCCGACTCCCTGGTAAAGGGTCCCGATTTGACAAAGGAGCAGGAGCGCAACCGAATCGTGGCGCTCCTTGCCATCTACGCCATCGTGGTCCTGTTCTGGATGGCCTTCCATCAGAACGGCTTCACGATGACCCTGTGGGCGCGTGACTCAACCGGGCCGCTCTTCGGTTTTCAAATTCCACCGGAAACCTTCGGCGCCGCCAATGCCTTTTTTGTCGTCACGCTTACGCCGCTCGTGGTCTGGTTCTGGGGGCGGCTGAGACGCCGCCAGCGCGAACTTTCAACTCCCGCAAAGATGGGCGTTGGCATGCTGCTGACGGGAACCGCTTTCGCAATCATGGGCTTTGCTGGAAGAATCGGCGGCGACGCCGGCAGGGTATCCCCTCTCTGGCTAATAGCGGCCTATGGCGTCGTAACTCTCGGCGAGCTGAACTTGAGCCCGATGGGCCTTGCCTTTTGTTCAAAGGTCGCCCCGCCAAGGTTCCGCGGCCTTATGATGGGCCTGTGGTTCGGCGCGACCGCTTGCGGAAACTATCTGGCTGGAGGGATAGAGTTTTTATGGGACCGCTGGCCACACAGCACCTTCTTCTTCTTCTTGACTGCCACCAGTCTCTTCGCGGCGCTCCTACTGCGGCTCGTGTTAAGGAAGGTCAACGCAGCCGTCGCCTCGTGAGGACCGCGAAGCCGGAGATAGGAACATTCACCACAAAGGCACCAAGACACCAAGGGAAGA
>JAEMPZ010000079.1 GCA_022759065.1 Acidobacteriota bacterium
AGGCAATAAAGGCTATAACACAGGGAACCGCCCCAGCGCAAGCGGCAGGGCCCGAGGCCGAACCGGCCAGCTTCTCAAAACCGGCGCAGTTGCAGGGAATTCCCAGCGTTTCCGAGAGCGAGTTCGAAGAGACGGTCCTGTGCCACTTCGCCTTTCTCCATTCGATGGCCCTAAAAATCACCAGAAGCGAGGACGACGCGCAGGACCTCGTTCAAGAAACCATCCTCAGGGCCTACCGCTTTTTCGACAAATACGAGCAGGGCACCAACTGCAAGGCGTGGCTCTACCGAATCATGAAGAACACCTTCATCAACAATTACAGGAAGACGCGCCGCCACCAGGCCGAGACCTCCTACGAAGAGATCGAGGAGGTGCTGGAGGCGGAAGTAGACGCTCCCGCCGCCACGGCCGACCCGCAGGCAAGCTTGATAAACAGCAGGCTGCGTGAACAGGTGGCACAGGCCCTTGAACTGCTTCCCAGCGATTACCGCTTCGCCCTCTCGCTTTCCCTCGTTGATGGCTTCTCATACAAGGAAATTGCCAGACGCATGGGCTGCCCAATCGGCACGGTGATGTCCAGGATCCACCGCGGGCGCCTGATACTGAAAGAGAAGCTTGCGCCGCTTGCGGCCGAAACGGGCTGGTGGCATCAAGGCCAGGCTGCCGTAGCTTGACGGGCCGAGCTGCCTGGGGGCTTGTCACGGGCGCCTTTTTGGTGCATCTTAGTATGCGGCCCGGAATAAACAACGGCGCCGCCAGTATTTACTAACTGGCGGCGCTGTTCTCTCGGCGCCCCGAAAGGATGGTTTTTGTGATGAGCCGCACCAAAAGACTTGCCCTCCTGGCAATGGCAACCGCCTTCATCGGCCTAATGACGGCCTCGATTGTCTTATCCCCAAGCGCGCAGCTTGCCGGGGCCGTGGTCGGCAACAAGGCCCCTGACTTCAAGCTCGAGCCGGTCGGTGGCGGCAAGCCAATGAGCCTGTCGCGTTTCCACGGAAAAGCAGTCGTGGTGGTCTTCTGGGCCACCTGGTGCCCCCCTTGCCGCCACGAGATCCCGGCGCTGAAGGATTTTTACCAGTCCTACACGCCCAAAGGCGTGCAGGTGGTCACCGTCACTCTCGATTACAGGCAGACGCGCGAGGACGTTGTCCAGTTCCAGCAAAAATACGAGCTGCCCTACACCGTCCTGTGGGACTCCGGCAATAAGGTCTCGGACGCATGGGGGGTTGAAGGCATCCCGACAAACCTTGTCCTGGACGCCGATGGCGTGGTGCGCTACCGCGGGCACGAGGTGGACAGCGACATGATAGCGGCCGTTGACGCGATTCTCAAGGGCGGAAAGGCCTGATCTGTAGTGACCTCCATGTACGTAGGCGCGCACGTAAGCGCTTCAGGGGGCGTGGCGAACGCCCCGGCCAACGCCGCGGCCATAGGGGCGACGGCGTTCGCCCTCTTTGTAAAAAACCAGCGGCAGTGGAGCGCTCCGCCTCTCGGCAAGGAACAGGTGGAAGCCTTCAAGCTCTCCTGCGAGAAACACGGATTCGGCCCGCGGCAGATTCTCCCGCACGACACTTACTTGATAAATCTTGGCGCCCCCGATGGCGAGAACTTAAAAAAGTCCCGCGCGGCCTTTCTTGACGAAATGGCTCGATGCCGGTTGCTGGGCCTTGAAATGCTCAATTTCCACCCTGGAAGCCACCGCGGATTGATTTCGCCGGAAGCGTGCCTGGACCTTGTAGCCTCGTCGGTGAACGCGGCGCTGGAGAAGAGCAGCGGCGTCACGGCGGTGATTGAAAACACCGCCGGCCAGGGCGGGTCGGTTGGGCGCACCTTTGAGGAACTGGCATACCTCATAGAAAAAATAGAGGACAAATCCCGAGTTGGCGTTTGCCTGGACACCTGCCACCTGTTCGCGGCCGGGTACGACCTGCGCCAACCCGAGGCCTATGAAGCCACCATGGCCGATTTTGGCCGGACCGTTGGTTTCTCTTACCTAAGGGCAATGCACCTCAACGACTGCAAATCGGCATTTGGCAGCCGGGTTGACCGCCACCAGAATCTCGGGAAGGGGACGATCGGCCTCGAAGCGTTTCGGATGATAGCCTCCGATCAGCGGCTGAAATCCATTCCGCTGATTCTCGAGACTCCTGAGCCAGAGCTTTGGCCAGACGAAATCGCCATGCTGAGGGATTTCGAGGCGGGCAAGCAGAAAAGGCAGCCCGGGAAACGGCCGTGAGGCACCCCCTGGCCTTGACTTTGGGGCAGTTGAAATGTATAGTCGTCACTCTTTTTGGCTGGGGAGCCGCGCTCGGGGTTCTCCTTTTAGCATCTTACGCAATTTAAGGAGGTTCTAATCAATGGCTGACAGCACCCTGAAGGTCCCGGAAAACGTCCCGGGAAAATGGTACATTGACGAAAACTGCATCGCGTGCGATTCCTGCATGTCTATCGCCCCGGACCACTTCGCTATGGTCGAGGACGGAAGCCACGCTCATGTCATCAAGCAGCCGGAAACTCCCGAGGAAGAGCAGGCATGTGCCGACGCTAAGGCCTCCTGCCCGGTTGACGCAATAGGCGACGACGGCGAGTAGCCTCTTCGCCATGGCGCCTGGCGCCTGGCAGGAGGAGCCTTTTCAAAAAATTTGCCGCCCTGGGGGCGAAGAGCGTTTTAGTGTACTTGGGCGGTTTTTGCGGCGTGATGGTGGCTCGCTCTTTTTTGCGGCGAGCCTGGCGGCGAACCGCCGCCGGATGTAGAATCCAAGGACGTGGAGGAGCCCATGGCCCTGAGACGGTTTCTTTTCGCAGCCATTGCCGCAAGCCTTTTGAGCATCACGGCCGCGGCCCAGGATGTCAAGCAGGATTTTCGATTGGGGTTGCGGGCCGGGCCGGATCAATGGCCGCAACTTGCGGCCGTTTTGAGCGAGAGCCCGGCGGAGAAGGCAAATCCGATGTCGCTGACGCTTGCGATTCCGGCCTCCTGGGCCGCATCTCCCGATTGGCAGGCGATCACCACGGCCCTCTCCTCGGTGCCCAGGGATGGCGTTCGGCTGGCCGTCGTCACCGAACTTCCGGCCGGGCCGGAGGACGAGGCGTCGCTTTCTTACCTTGTGGCGCTCTCCGAACACGCCGCGCCTTTTGCCGACACGCTCGGCCTTTCGCTGCGCCAGGCCAGCTTCCCCAAGGCGCTTCTAGACGATCCTGACCAGCTCGCGCTTGCAATCAAAAGGCTCTCCAGCGCGCTCCGCGGGGCTGGCGGCGGACATATCCTGCTTGGGGAGCTTGACGAAGCCTCCCTTCCATTGCTCGAGCCGCTCTATTCGCGGGAATTGCGCGCTTACGTGGACGGCTACAGCACCATGGCTGTAAACTCCTCGGGCGAGCCGTCTCGCGACCTGATAGACTTCCTTCAAAAGTTCCACCCTGGAGCACAGCTTTGGGTCCACCTTCCCGAGGTCAAGACGCCGATGGGAGCGCAGGTGCTGTCGCTGGCCGCCTTGAACGCCGGCGCGAGCGCCGTTGATGTACAGACGCCAGATGCAAAAGAGATATGGAAAGGGTTGCGCCATCTCCGTTCACTCATCTCCCCGGCCATGGGCGTCGGCGTCGTCACGGAAGCTTCGGGAATCTGGTCCGATGGGAAATACCGCTCCGACATAGGGGTTTTGAATTTCCTCGACGTGAACACTTACGTCCAGGGCATCCTCCTGGTAGCAAACAGGGCTGGCTCTCAGAGCGGCGACCTTGAAGTGGTAATGCCGGCTGTAAATATCGCGGAGGCGAAGGCTTACCCCCTGCCATTTTCGCCCGAAATCAAGTTGTCAGCCGAAATTGACCAGAAGAACAAGAAGACGACGCTGAAAGTCCCGTGGAAGGGGACGCCGGTTTTTCTCCTCGTGGCCTGGCGGCAATCGAGCCTCGGAGGAGAGGGCCAGGTGACGGTCTCCGGGGAGTACAGGATCCCGGTGGAACTCATCCTGGCCCGCTACCAGGCGGTCCAGGAAGCGGAGGACATCCTCTGTGACAACTACACCGCCAAGGCGCAGGTTGATTACCATTTCAAGCTGCCCGGTTCAACCGGAAGCCTCGACGTCACCTTCATGAACACTTTTTTCTACGAAAAGGGCGTTGGCGCGAGGTGGGTGCAAAACCAACTTCTGGTGAACGGAGTGGCCTGGAAAGGCAAGACGATTCCCGAACTGCCGATCATTGAACCCGAGAAGGTAAACACGCTTCCGCTGGCCCTCACCCTGGGCCGCGACTACTCGTATAAGTATCTTCGGGACGAAACGGTCAATGGGCACGACTGCTACCTCGTTGCCTTCATCCCTCTTCCGGAGGCGAAGGGAAGCCTGTACGAAGGCAAGGTTTGGATTGACAAGAAGAGCTATACGAAGGTGAAGATGTCGGTGCGGCAGACGCGGTTGCAACCGCCGCAGGTCAGTAATGACGAGACCGACAATTACGAGCCGGTCGCCGCCTCGCAAGGCAGGAATTTCCAACTTTTAACGGCCGTCACCGGCCAGCAAATTTTCACCGTCGCGGGGCAGAGCGTGGTCGCGGAGAGAAAAATCACTTTTTCTGACGTGCGCATCAACGCGGCGGAATTCAAAGAGGAGCTGGCAAAAGCCGAAGCGAGCGACAAGCCGATGCTTCAGGACACGCAAAAAGGGCCCCGCTATCTGGTCAAGAAGCCCGATGGCACGAGAGTCCTCCAGATGGAGCCCAAGACCAGCAAGTGGCTTGCGGTTGGCGGCGCCTATTACGACGACAGCCTCGACTACCCGATACCGCTTGTTGGGGTGAATTACCTCAACTACGACTGGCACAAAAAGAAGATTCAGGTGAACCTGTTCGTGGCCGGACTCGTGGACTCGTTAAGCGTCTCAAAGGCAGACCTTTTTCCGAAAGTTGACGGGAGCCTGAACGCGCTCGCGTTCCTGATCCCATTCGAGGACAAGTACTACATCCAAGGGACGGAGGACAAGGCCCAGAGGCTCAAGGTGCTCAGCGAGCACCTCTCCGGCGCGCTTGGATGGAGGCCCACGCAGTTTTCGCGGCTCACGCTCGGCCTGGATTCGGCCTACTACCGCTTCACGTCGGTTGGGGAAACCTCCCCTGACTTCGTCCTGCCGAAAGACCACGGCGACTTCGCGTTCACCCTTGCCTACGATTACTCTCGGCGAGGATGGCAGGCGGCGGGAGAGTACGAGAGCCACCACAGGACTTCATGGGAACCGTGGGGGCTTCCCGGGGAGCACTCCGACGTGTCGGCCCAGAAAAATTACGCGCTTTGGGACGCGACCTTCTCCAAGACTTTTTATCTTCCCAAGTTTCAGAAAATAGGCGCCGCGGTGTCGTGGCTGGACGGCAAGGACCTGGACCGTTTCAGCCAGTACCAGTTCACCTACCTCGGCCGCAAGTCGCTTTCCGGGTTTGCGGGAAGCGGAGTCCGCTTCGACAAGGGGGCGACGCTGAGGGTGCTTTACGAATTCAACGTGGCGGACGTCGTGCGCTTCGGCGTCAACGTTGACCGCGCGAGAGTGAAGCCGAACCGCGACGAGGATCTCTGGCAGAACCACACCGGCCTGGGCATTTCAGGCGCCATTGCCGGCCCATGGCAGACATTCTGGACGCTTGACGTCGGCTACGCACTTCAGAGCGACATACCGGCGGTCAAGCACGAAGCCACCGTCGCCCTTGTCGTCCTGAAACTTTGGTGAAGCGGCGTTATAATAGCCGCGTGATCGCGCTGAAGCGGTCCTAGCACAGGAGAAGAGAATGAACCGAATCGTGGCATCTGTCGTGGCGGCAGCCCTTATGGCGCCGGCCTTTTTCGTGGCGGCCCAGACAAACGGGAAACCCAAGGCGGCTCCCGCCATTGCCAAGAAACCGGCCGCGGCCCCTGCCGGGCAGGCCACCCAGGAAGCGAAGTTGAGCTACGCGCTCGGGCAGGATATCGGCCGCCGCTTGAAAGACATGGGCGCGAAGATAGACATAAAGCTCTTTACAAAGGGCGTCGAGGACATCCTAAAGGGCAACGCGCCTTCGCAGAGCGAAGAGGAGTCCTCCAAGGCGATGCAAGAGTTCTTCGGCAAACTTAAAGCCGAGCAGGCGGCCAAGACTCGGGAGCTTAGCGACAAGAATTTGAAAGAGGGCGAAGCTTTCTTGAAGGAAAACGGAGCCAAAAAGGGAGTGATAACGACCTCAAGCGGCTTGGAGTACACGGTGTTGCAGGAGGGCAATGGCCCATCGCCCAAGAGCACGGACACCGTGACCGTGAACTATCGTGGAACGCTTTTGGACGGCACCGAGTTCGACAGCTCCTACAAGCGCGGGCAGCCGGCGACCTTTGAGGTTTCGCACGTCATCCCCGGTTGGGTGGAAGGGCTTCAGTTGATGAAAACCGGTGGCAAGTACCGCCTCTTCATCCCGGCCAAGCTGGCTTACGGCGAGCGCGGCGCCGGGCAGGATATCGGCCCCAACGCGGCGCTGATTTTTGACGTCGAACTAATTTCCATAGCGCCTTCGGCGAAGTGACGGGAACCGCGAATGGCCGCCGCGCCTTCATGGGTTGAGGAGTTTCCGGCCTCCATAACCGTGGCCAGCGCGGACGGAACGGTCACGTACCTCAACCGCCAAGCTCGCGAAACGTTCAAAGAGGAGGGCGGCGCCTCCCTCGTGGGAACAAGCTTGTTCAACTGCCACCCGGAGCCGGCCCAAAGCCGGCTCCGGGAGATGTACGCCCGGAAAGAGCCCAACCATTACACTATCAGCAAGAAAGGCCAGAAGAAGATCATTCACCAGATTCCCTGGTTCGAAAACGGCGCGTTCGCCGGCTTCGTTGAAATATCAATCATAATCCCAGAAGTGCTCCACCATTTCGACAGGGGATAGGATTTTCCTGGGGGAGCCATGCTGAAGGACATCCGGCTTCACGGCGAAATCACCCCCGAGGTTGACTTCTTCGCCGTTCTGGCCGGCGAGAAGCTCGCTGTCACCCATTTCTATGAGATCGGAGAGGGAGCGGCGGGCCGTGAAGCATCGTTTTTTCTGGCGGGGAGCTACTTCAAGCTTGACCAGAAGGGGATAGCCTTTTCGGGAACCGGCGGCGCTGTTTCAGAGTACATGTTCGGCTCGCCGATGCCCTTGAACGATCTCGGCCACAAAGAGATATCAAACCGCCTCGTGATGTTCGGCACCTATGCGGGCACGGCCGGCCAGGGCAGGCTGGAGTTCACGCCAAACGTTAGCGGCGTCGTTTCATACCGGGACCTCTTTCTCGAAGGCAACGCGCTCGGCAACTCGTTCTTTCTGATTAAGGCGCCTTGGCCCTACTCGGTGCGGCGAACGCAGGAGGTGCTTCTCAAGACGCTTGGGCGGAGGCTCAAGCGCAGCCCCCATCCAGGCGCGGGAAACGACAGCGAGCTGGCGGCAGAGATACTGAAGGAGCTCTCCGAGCCCGACGCCACGCTCCTGCTCCTCAGGCTGGCCCACCGCCCCCACCGCCAGTTTTACGATTTTGTTCGCGGCTATTACATGAAGGAAGGCGAATGGGGCGAACCGCAGGAACGGTTCGTGGCCCTCCTTGCGGACGAGCTTGGCATCGAGCAGTACCAGCGCAAGCGCATAGCCATTGACATACTTTACAAGGCCGAGCGAAACCGGCCGATCCTGGACGAGTACAAGGACATCCTGGTTTCGGCCCTTGATGCGCCGTTGAGCGATGC
>JAEMPZ010000003.1:0-1239 GCA_022759065.1 Acidobacteriota bacterium
GACTCCGCCCTCCCAGCCCCTCCCTTAAGAAGTCCCGCCTAACGGCGGTGGGATTCGGGGGCCACGTTACTGAATGCATTCCCCTCGCGCGATGCCCGCCCGCCAGGAGGCCTGCCCTCCGTATCTCGCATTCCGGCAATCCAAGATTCACGCCCCTTCGAGTCCTTCAATGCGAAATCCATTCTATGGCTGCCCACGCCTGGCTTAAATAGCTTCGTCGCCTGCGCGCCTGCGGCTAATTCCTTTGTCATTAGGCCTTCCATGGCGCGCCTGGCCGTCGGGTGGTAAGATAGCAAAAGGGGGCAACAATGGACCACTCCATATTGATGAGAGGCGCGTGGCTGGCCGCTTCCGTCGTACACGATGGCGAAATCAAAGCCGAGCTTCCACTACAGGATATGCAACAGGAGGGCAGAGTAAAATGCCTTGGCCGTGGCCCAGGAGCCCAATGGGAGCGGAAAGAGGGTATTACCCCTAAAAGAGGGTAAGAGAGAGGGTAAAGTGTCTGGCATTCGCAAACTAAGGTCTTTCGCGCCGGAGGAGGTTTTGCCTCCGGCGAATCTTTGGGAGGTGTTGGAGCGGGGGCAGAAGGACGCGTTCCCTCTTCACACGGCGCTGTGGCTCTTCAAAAACGCGCAGGGCGGGACTGGGGCCTTTAGACGATTGCCTGGGCCTGAGTTTGGTTACCGCGCGCGGGATGGCAAGACTCACTCCACGGACCCGAACAACGCGGGGCTAACGCTCCAGGCACTAGCGTGGCTCCTGTGTCTGCCAGCTTACGGCAAGGGATTCCTTCCGGCTGGACCCACGGCGCCGGTGTACGGGGGGCTGTCCGAAGGTTTCCTGGAACCACCGGTGCATCTACCGGCCAAGTTAGCCGATCTACCACCAGAGGCACGAGACCTCTTGACGCAGGCAGCCTTTCCACTTACCGATTTGCCCACCATGAGCCGGCATCAGATCGAATACTACATGACGCTCCGATTTATCAAGCACTCAACCATCTTCGGGCCTCTGGAATCTCAATTGATACGAAAAGCTGGGTTCGTAACGAGGCGCCACTACATTCCAGGTTCGGTTGAGCGCGACACCAGATGGGCAACGGATAGAGCGCTGCAAGCATTCAACGTGACGCCGCTTGAAGCATGGGCCTACGACAAAGAGCGCCATGAGGAGTTCGTGCGAACCGTGCGTTGCCACAGGACAGGCGCGCGAAGGGATGTCCCGTGCAACAACGAA
>JAEMPZ010000003.1:1339-7677 GCA_022759065.1 Acidobacteriota bacterium
TGGGAAGGGTGCTTCTCCTTCAGGAACGAGAGGCGGTTTTCAAAGGCCAAAAGGCTAAGCAGCCGAACAACCTATCCGCGGCTGTCGGACCAGCAAGCCGCATGGGACTGGGTGGAAAGCCTTTATGGCACAAGAGTCCGCGTCGCCTGCTACCCGTCAGAGAGAAGATTCAAGTAGATTATACTCCGCGCTGCGACTAATCCCTTCGAATCAGTTCAATCGTAGCAATGACGGCACTGTCAGGCCTGTTTACATGCCGTTTTTTAGCCTAAAATCCGCGGAGTATTTTTGCTGGACCATGCTTAATCCTCGCGGTTATAGTCCCCATGGCCCCACGGTGGGGCCAGAAAGGATGACAGATGACAAGCGAGTTCAATCCCGTTGCAAGCAACACAACCCTTCTTACGGCTTCCGAGGCGGCTGAGTATTTGCGCATTCCGCTTGGGAGCCTTTACGTGCGCATCTCGAAGAAACAACTTCCCTGCACACGCCTTGGACGCCTGCTTCGCTTCCGAAAGACGGAGCTGGACAAGCTAATGGCAGAGAACTCGACGGGCGTTGCTCAGAGCCAAGAACCCTCGACGCCCAAAGCGGGGTGAGCCGTGAGCGCATCGAGGACAAGCAGGGCGGCGCAGTGGTACGGTCAGGGGGGATTTCCCGTCTTCCCCCTCCACTGCGCCGAAGGTGGCCGGTGTTCATGCGGGCGCAACGACTGCCAGGCCCCAGGCAAGCACCCGCGAATTTCAAACTGGCCTGGACAGGCAACCACGGCTCTCTCGGTGATCCAAGACTGGTGGAGCCGCTGGCCGGAGGCCAATGTGGGACTCGTTACTGGCAGGCCATCTGGGATCGTTGTGCTGGACATTGATCCAAGGCACGACGGCCATCTTACACTTGGAGAGCTTGAGAGCCGCTTCGGTGAATTGCCCGCCACCATTGAGGCGCGGACAGGCGGTGGCGGGCGGCACCTGGTATTCAAGCACCCAGGCGGACGGCTACCCAACTCGGCCGGACTTCTTGGGCCGGGGCTGGATGTTCGCGGGGACGGAGGCTACATCGTCGCGCCTCCGTCCATTCACGTGAGCGGACGCAGCTACGAATGGGACGCGGAACGCCACCCGGCCCGCGTTGTACCAGCGAGCCTTCCGCAATGGTTGTTGGACAAGTTGGCGCAGTCGAGGAAACGGGTCGTGGAATCCTTCTGCTACAGCCCTCTGAGCAGCCTGGCGATGGATGGCGCGAGAGAAGGCCAGAGGAACGTAAGCTTGACAAGGCTTGCAGGGCACCTTCTGCGCCACCGGGTGGACCCGCAAATAAGCTTGGGGCTATTGCGAAGCTGGAATCAAATGAGTTGCCACCCGCCTCTGCTGGAAGATGAGATGTTGAGAACTATTGAATCTATTGCGGGCGTCGAACGCCGGCGAAGGCGAGGTTGCTGATGGCGGTCCGCCTTGTAAACCTCATGGCATTAGGGTCAAAGGAATCCGCTCCCGTTGTTCCTCCTGAAGAAGTGCTGGCTTTGCTGGACGTCTTGCCGGAAGGACCTACCGCCGAGCAAGTTCTTTCAGTGATGGGCCGGTTCAGGGAGTTGCTCAAGAACATGGATGACATCTCGCGGGAGATCGTTCGCGAGGGGGCCGTGAAGCGGCTTCGCGTTCTTGGATTCGCTTGCCCTACTCGGCTAGTGGACGCGGCCATGCCCCCTCCCGTAAAGGGCGGGGGCAATGCGCGCACGACCGGGCTTCAGGACCCGGACCTGTGGCCTGAAGCGGTAAATGGCGCGGCGCTATTGAATGCGATTGAACACACCATTCGACGCTTCGTGGCTCTGGCGCCGGAGCAGGCCGTCCCATTCGCGCTTTGGGTTCTCTTCACGCACTGCCACGACGCGTTCGAGGTTTCTCCCATTCTAGCCTTCACGAGCCCCGATAAAGGATGCGGCAAGAGCACGGCTTTGGCTTTGCTGAGCGCCTTGGTTCCAAGGCCATTGACCTCGGCGAACATCACTCCTTCGGCGGTTTTTCGGGCGGCGGATTACTACAAGCCTTGTCTCTTGTTGGACGAAGCCGACACCTTCCTCCATGACGCGGAAGGCCTTCGCGGCATTCTCAACAGCGGCCACATGAGAACCCAAGCCTACGTGACCCGCGTGGTAGGAGACGACCATGGCGTCTGCATGTTCAGCACATGGACGCCAAAGGCCATCGCAATGATCGGACAGCTTCCGCCGACCTTGGCTGACCGTTCCGTAACCATCCGCATGAGAAGGCGTGACAGGAGCGAGACGATAGAGCGGCTCCAGCTTCACAGGCTTGGAGACATGGAAGACCTTCGCTCCATGGCGGCGCGCTGGGCGCATGACCACATGGACGCACTGCGCCTTTCGGACCCGCAGATTCCGGAGACTATTTCCAAAGACCGCGCCCGTGACAACTGGAGGTCGCTCTTAGCCATCGCAGACATGGTGGGATCAGAATGGCCAGCGCGAGCACGGTCCAGTGCAACGCAGCTCTCGTGCACAGCCGGGAACGACACCTCTTCAGCGATTCTACTCTTGGAGGACCTGCGAGCGCTCTTTTCAAATCATAAGATTGAGCGGCTTTCGTCGGAAACGATTCTTCAGCACCTTCACAAGATGGAAGAACGGCCCTGGCCGGAGTGGCGGGACAGGGGACCGATGACGGCAAGGCAGTTAGCACTTCTTTTGACTCCGTTCGGCATCACACCAGTCAAATGGAAAGAAGAGGGCGTGAGTCGAAGAGGTTATGAACGCGACGCTTTTAGGGAGACATTTTCCAGATATCTCCCCCACGAAGCGCCCCAACCGCCACCGGCCTCATTACAAAGGACTTACGGGCACCCCCAAAGCGCCCCCGAAAGCCAAAAGGGGGCGGTTTACGAATCCGCTAACTCCAGCATTATCAGGCCGGTGGCGGAAGGGGCGGTTCAAAACGGAGAATCCCGGAAGTGTCCCTCTGAAAAATGACACCCGCCACCAGCAGCGAAAAGCCGAAAATTTGGCGGGGAATCCTTCGAAGTTTGTCTCGCAAGCACCGCAACTGGCGCCAAATGGCGCGCAGTTGCAGCCCGAACCGTGGGATGTTTCCCCTTGCTTCGGGTGAATGTCAGGGCTGCGCCCCGACACCCCAACCAATTACCGAAGGAGAAATCTCGTGACCGAAACTACGCAGACGATAATTCCAAGGCCAGGAAAACGCCCCCACCGTGTCAATGTCCGATTCACGCCGGAGGAGTACAAGCACATTAAGGAGCAGGCGCGGATCGCCAACAAAGGGCTGGCAGAATGGCTGAGGGGACTCGCTATGGGCCAGCACTTTCTTCCTGTCCCGCGATTCCCGGAAGACGTCCAGCGAGCGCTCAAGAGCTTCGGCGGGAATCTCAACCAGCTCGCCCACCAGGCCAACATGGGGCGGGTGGATAAGAAAGAGGTTGAAGCCCTGAGGGGAGAAGCCAGCGTCCTTCTTGGCGCCATCCGAGGACAATGAATGCCTGTCCTGAAGATCACCCACGGAAACCGAAGCGCGAAGATGACCGACTACTTGTTCAGCCAGGAAGCCGGGAGCGGCCGCCTGCAAGCCGTGGGAGGCAATGTTGCCGGCAGGGACCCGGAAGCCATCGAACGCGAGTTTCAGGAGACGAGGGACTTTTACGGCGACAAGGGCGGCCGGCAGTACTACCACGTGGCGTTGAGTTTCGAGCGCTCGGACCTTGGCGACTTGAAGACCCCGGAAGGAGCGCCCGACTACGAACGCATTCGCGATTACGGGGAAGAGTGGGCCAAGGAAGCCTCAATAGCGCAAGGTTACGACTACTTGGTGGTTGTTCACGGAGAAAAGGAACACCCTCATGCTCACGTGATCTGGAATGCTACAGGCTTTGACGGGAGGAAGTACCACGACGACAAACACAACCTTGATTACTTGCGGGACGTGAACGACCGTTTGGCCAGAAACCATGGCATCCAGCGAGAGCTGGATAGAGTAAGGGATCCGCACCGGCCTTCGGACAAGTTCATTCGCCAAGCGGAGCGGGGCGGCGACCGGTACTCATGGAGGATGGACCTGCAGGACCGAATTCGTGAGGCCGGAAGCCGCGCCTTTTCGGAAGAGGAGTTCAAGGCACGCCTCAAAGCACGCGGCGTCGAGTTGCGCATAAGGGGCGAGAAATACAGCTATGCGCTGAAAGATGCCCGCGGGAAGCACCGCGTTGCCCGCGAAGGGCGGTTGGGCGAAGGCTATCACCGTGAACATCTTGTTGAGAAGTTTGCTCAGCAGAAGGAACAGCTTCGGGTTGACCCCGCAGGATACAGGCTGCGCCTTAAGAATGAACAGTCGGAGCGCTACATTTGGCAAAGAGATTTGCGAGGGAGAATCACGGAGGCGCTCAAAACATCGAAGAACCACGATGGTTTTCAGGCCGCGCTTGAACAAAGGGGCGTGAAGGCCACCTTGGACAACAACGGGCGCTACCGGTTCGAGTTTCAAGACAGGCACGGCTTGGTTCATGCCAGCGTTTCCGCCGAGCGGCTCCGCCCAGGAACCAATGGCCGGATCGCCAGCCGCCTTCAAGAAAACATGGAGCGAGGCACTGCCAGCGAGCGCGTGACCTCCGCAAGCATGACGCGCGCCGCAGGCCGTGAAGCGAGAGGACTTGTCGCTTCTTTGATGCGTGAGATGGAATCATCCGGCCACGAGCCGCGGGGCAGGGCGGCCGACGGGCCTCCGACGAGAGAAGAGATGCGAGATGAACGGCCAAGGCGGCGCGACGGCCAAGAAAGCATGGACGAGCAGTGGTGATCTCAAGCGCCACTAAATAAAGAAGAAGGATTCAAGATGCGAGGAGTTCTGCAACCCAGGCTGGAAAGCCAGCCCGAATCTTTCGAGAGAAACCTCATCATTGCCGGGGCCGCATTGCTCGCCTTGCTGTTTTGGGCCGGCGGAGCTTTCGACCCTGGCCCTTGCCTTCACGCGCCAAAGGGCTCGCACGAGGCCATCATCGCGAAGCTACTCACTTGGGACCACAACGCGCTGATCAAGGTGGCTCTAAATCCCTACCTTGCGCACTCCTTCTTGTTCCTACTGGCCTGTGGAGCCGCTGCCGTGAGTCCGCTAATCTACGGCCTAAGCAGGCATCTCTGGCTCAGCAAACATGATCTTGCTCTCTGGATCGCCTGCTTCGTGCTTGCGCTGGTAGCCTCATTCTTGATCCCAGGAATGGTGCTGCCATACTCCATGAGCCGCTTTGAAATCGCCTGGTGGAAAGCAACGTCTCTCTTCAGCGCTACGGCGATTCTCTTTTTGGTTGGATTCTTGCGCGTCTCTATGAGGAGAATGAGCGCGCGGGACATCCTTCGCGAGCCCCACGCCTATGACTTGATGGACCTTTCGGGAGCAGCAACGCTTGCCGAACTGAAGCGTACGGGCCTTCTCGTGCGCTCCTCGGAATGGCCATCGCCGAATTGCAAGGCGCTTTCGGGGAGGCTCTGCATTGGCCGTCTGCACAGCGAGGGGCGGCCCATGCCCTTTTTCGTGGCTCCCGAAATTGCGAAACTGCAACAGACATTAGTCGTAGCCCCAACGGGTTCCGGCAAGACCACCTCCCTCGCTCTGCCATGGAGCCGAGAGCTTCCATCCAAAGGCCAGTCTGTATTCGTGCTCGACTTCAAGGGCGACATGGCCCGGCACATTCCCTCGCCCCTCGCCACGGGGGAAAGTGCCCCCGCTTATTGGGTCTTCAACCCGCTGAGCGACCAATCGGTTAAATGGAACCCGATGCAGGAACCGGCAGCGGGGGCATCGGACTATCTCGAAAGCCAGGATGCCATTGCGGAAGCCATCTACGGAGAAGTGAACGGCGGGGCATACCAGTACTTCGATCTTCTCGACCTGCGCATCTTGAAGGCCGGAGTTCGCGCCGTCTGCCACCTTGAGGCGCCGACGCTGAAGGCGCTACACGATCTCTTTCTTTCCCAGCAGCGATTGGATGAGACGCTCGACCGCATCAAGGACATGGTGGACGCGGAGGAGCTGGCGCGAATCGAAGCGGACCTCGACGCGGCTACCGACAGCAAGAAGTACTCCTTCACTGAGCGCATTCAGGGAGTGCGAAACAAGTTGGACGCTTTCGCCCACCCTGCCATTCAGCGGGTCACTGGTGTAGACGCGGACTTCAGGCTAGAAAATCTCATTGCGCGCCCGGGTTGTCTGGTCTTCACCGCACCAATGCAGATGGGCCTCGCAGGAGAGACTCTGGCGGCAATGGCCGTCAGGCTCATCCAGCACCAGCTTCACAGGCGTTACGGCCACGAGGGCGGGAAG
>JAEMPZ010000058.1 GCA_022759065.1 Acidobacteriota bacterium
TATACACGTCGGGACGCCAATTGCAAGCGGATTTGCGCCAACTCTAAGCGCGGCTCCGCCAAAAAAGCGGGATAGCTGACATTGACCAGGTCCGTCTTTTCCGTTATAATCACTTTTCTTGGCGGGTCGCTAGCTCAATTCGGTAGAGCAGCGGACTCTTAATCCGTTGGTTGGGGGTTCGAGTCCCCCGCGACCCACCAGAAACAATCCATACTTCAAGCAGCAATCCTGCCATTATTCCTCGCAGCCGGCGCAGGGGGCATTTCCCCAGAGGTGCATTCGAAGCTCAAGGGCGCTCATAGGGAATCCGCGATGGGCCAGGTAGGTTTCAACGGCGTCGCGGTCGCCGTCCATCTGACAGCAGACCTTGAGCGAAAGCCTCTTGAACTCCGCGACGTCGTGTTTCAGCCCCCTGCCTTCATAAGTGGACTCGCCCGAAATGCTGCCCGAAAATGTCGGCTCCAACTCCCTTGCGAACTGGAGAAGCGACTCGCGGTCCGGGTCCAGGTAAGGCTGCGCGCCCGCCTGCTCCAAAAGGTCGGCCATGTCCTTCTGGTCTCGCTCGTGCGCGTAGGTCCACGCGGTCCATCCCCTTCTGTCTTTGGGCCCGGCATCAGCCTTGTGGGCCAGAAGCGCCTTCAGGCTGGTGAGGTCGCAGCGGCCGGCAGCGTACATAAGCACCGTGACGCCCTTCGCGTCGGCGGCGTTGGGCGAGGCGCCGTTATCGGCGAGAAACTCGACGATGTCACCGTGGCCGGCGCGCGCCGCGAGCAAAATGGGAGTGCCTTCGGGACAGGCCTCATCCAGCTTCGCGCGGGCGTCGGCAAGAATGCGCAGCATGGGCAGGCGCCCGTCGGAAGCGGCAATGCAAACAGCTCCTCCGGCATTGGGATTCATTCCGGCTTTCAGGAAAAGGCGGACCGCCTCGGCGTGGTCCTCTTTGACCGCCCTCGCGAACTCGGCGGGAGTGAAGGCAAATCCCTTCAATTGGAGGGCCGCCTTGGAGGAGGCTTTGCAGCCAACAAGTCCGGCCACCGTGAGGGCGAGCATTCCCAGCACTCGAATTTGGCGCATGGTTCCCTCCCTTGTTTTAAAACCCAAGTGGGGCTCCGCCTCCTTAGCCGCTCCGGTTGCTTGGCTCCCTTCGCTGAACCCCCGCTTGGGGTTGGCCTAGAGTTCGGGCAAAGCCCGTAACTCGGCTATTGGCTTGATTCTACTGCGCGGCGCGCGAGGCGTCAACCAGCGCCTTCGCGTGGTCGAGGGCGCTTTTTGTGATCACCTCTCCTGCCACCATTCTGGCAAGTTCCTCTATGCGCTCAGCTTCATTGAGACAGGCCGCTTTGACGGACGTTCTTCCTCGGACACAGGACTTTTCGACGCGTATGTGCTGGTCGGCGAATGCGGCAATTTGCGGCAAGTGGGTGATGCAGAGCACCTGCCTGGACTTTGATAAAGATTTCAACCGGCGGCCCACCGCTTCGGCCGGCCGCCCTCCAATGCCGGCGTCCACCTCGTCAAAGATGGCCGTCGGCGGCCCGCCGGAAAGCCTGGCCGCGGCCAACAGGGCAAGCATGGTGCGGCTCAGTTCTCCTCCAGATGCGATTTTTGACAAAGGCTTGAGCGGTTCTCCCGGGTTCGCCGAAAATAGAAAGGCCACGTCTTCGAGCCCGGCGGCCCTCGCCTCTTCCGGGGCATCGCACCTCACGGGCTTCAGCGCCACGGAGAATCGGGCCTTATCCAGGGCCAGCGGCTTGAGCTCTCTCTCTACGGCCTCGCCAAGGCCCTTTGCCGCGCGCCGCCTTTCGGCCGTGAGCCTAGCCGCGGCGTCAAGGTAAGAAGCCCATCTCGCCTCAACCAGCGCTCTCGCTTCGGCCTCGTTTCCCGGCCCTTCCGCGAGCCTTCGAAGTTCCGCGTCCAGCTTTTCGCGCAGCACAAGGACGTCTTCCATTAGAGGCCCGTATTTTCGCTTGAGCCGTTCGAGGGCCGCGAGCCGCTCTTCGGCGCGCTCCAGCGCCTCCGGGTCAAAAGTCACGCTTTCGCCTATTCGCTCCGCTTCCGAGGCTATGGTAGCAAGCGTGGCCGCGGCCTGATCCAGATCGCGCCCGTACGCTTCCCACTCGCCATCGAAACGGCAAAGCTCAAGCATGCGGCGGCGCGCTTCGGCAATGAGGGCCGAGGCCGACTGCTCATCGCCTTGGAGAAAAGAGGCTACCTCCCTGGCGTTTTGCGCTATCGCTCCGGCGTTTTGCATGCGGGCCCTAATCCCGCGAAGTTCTTCTTCTTCGCCGCGCTTCGGGTCCACCCGGCCGATTTCCTCGAGTTGGAAGCGGACCGCGTCGAGCCGGCGCTCCCTCTCCGCGGATGAGCGTTTTACGTCGCGCAGGACCGCGAGCGCCTCGGCTAGTTCCTGATAGCGCTCCCTTGTTTCCGCGGCGGCTCCAATGACGTCACGGCTCTCGTCCAGGATGCGCCTGTGCGTCTCCTCGTCCAAGAGAGCCTGGCTCTGGTGTTGGCCGTGAATCTCCACCAGCAAGTCCCCAAGCGACCTGAGCTGCGCAAGGGTCACGGCCGCGCCGTTCACCGTCGCCTCGCTTCTGCCCGAACGGTGGATTCGCCTGCGGATAACTATTTGGCCTGAAAGCTTGAGGCCGAGAGCGCCAAGAAAGTCCGCGGCGGCCAGGCCATTTTCCTCAAATGTTCCTTCTACCACCGCTTCCTGCGCTCCGGAGCGGACGAGTTCCGAATCGGCGCGCCGCCCCGTAATCAGCGCGGCGGCCTCCACGAGGATGGACTTGCCCGCTCCGGTTTCTCCGGTCAGCAGGCACAATCCCGGCTTGAGTTCCAGGTCCAGTGATTCGACGAGAGCGAACTGCCGGAGACGCAGCCAAGCCAGCATGGTCGCTTTCTAATTAGAACCAGCAGGGAGAGTAGCAGTCCGGCTGGTTGGTGATCTTGGTTACCCCCGTGCCGTCGGCTCGCATTATATAGATGGCGTACTGGCCCAGGCGGTTGCTGGCGAACGCGATATAGCGGCCATCCGGGGACCAGCTCGGGGATTCGTTGTCCCCCTCTCCGTGAGTCAGCATCGTTACCTGGTTTGTGCCAAGGTCAATCACCGCGATGTTAAAACGGCCGTTCACAGAGGTCGAGTAGGCTATCTTGTCTCCCTTGGGAGACCATGCGGGCTGATCGCACCGCTTCGAGTCCTCGGGACTCAACCGCTTTACGTTTGCCCCGTCACGGTCCATGACGTAAATCTGGGGCGAGCCGGAGCGGTCTGAAGTGAAGGCTATTCTCGAACCGTCGGGAGACCACGACGGGGCGGTGTCAATGGCGTAGGCGAAGGTGAGGCGCGTGAGGTTCTTCCCGTCAACTCCAATCGTCCAAATATCGGGGTTGCCGGAGCGCGATGAGCAGAACGCGATCGTCTTTCCGTCTGGCGAAAAACGGGGCGATGCGTTCAACCCCTCTCCCTCGCCGTAAAGCTTGACTCGCTTGCCGGCCCTGTCCAAAAGGAAAAGTTCCTGCCTGTCCTTGAGGATCGAAGTGAAGACTATGCGGTCCCCCTTCGGGTTCACGTCCGGCGTCACGTTCAGTATTCCGAGGGCCGTGAGGCGCAGCAGGTTCTTGCCGTCGTAATCGCAGATGAAGATGTCCTGCGTCTGCCCGACCTGCGAGGTAAAAAGAATCTGGCTCGTTGGAAAACGTCCTGCTCCGAAGAGATAATCGAGAACCACGGCCGAAAGGTTATGGGCCAGAATGCGGACGTCCCCTTCCGGGCCGCGTATGCGCTTGCCAGTCACCATTTCCTTGCGCTTCACGTCCAAAAGGCGCGATTCGAGCGTCAGGCTGCCTTCCGACTCATAGAGAGAGGTGAGCAGCAGGTAGTCGGCTTTCATTCCCTCCCACGCGGCGTAGTCAACCTTGGCGTCGTTGAGTTCCATGCCCGCCCATAGTTTCGGGTCAACGAGGTTGAAATAGCCCGAGAAAAGAAGGTCCTCGTCCACCGTCGCGGTTATCTCCTCCGCCTTGGCGGAAACCGAGGCCCCCGCTTTGCACGGCGGCGTCGCGATCATGAGCTGAGTGAAGCCGGTCTCAGTGATTGTCCCGGTTATCTGCTGGCCAGGTTGCGCCGGTGCCTGTGGCACAGCGCCGGAGGCAGGCGCCTGGGGAGCTGTTACGGCCGGCGCCGATGACGCGGCCGCTGGCGGTTGCGCGGCCTGAGGTGGATTTGAAGGCTTTTCCTGGGCACGAGGCGCGAGCGCCAGGATGAAGAGAACCATAACCGCGGCAACCCATCTCAATCGTGACGCCGCCAGTCTGGAAACGGTCATATCAGCCTCCCTCCGAGCAATTCTTTGACCAAATCCTCTTTTGGCGATGGTATGACGGCCCAATTCGTGAGAAGCCCCTGGTCACCTAAAACCGCCTTGCCAGCCTCTACCGCTGCGCGAACCGCGGCCACGTGTCCCGTGAGGACGGCAAACGCCTTCCCCCCCAATGCCATCGCGAGTCGAATCTCCACGAGCCGCACCTCCGCGGCCTTCACCGCCGCGTCAGCGGCTTCAATCAGCGCGGCCACGTTGAAGCCCTCAAGAATCCCGAGCGCCTCCACCTTGTCAATCAGGGCCGACTGGGAGATTGCGGGAAAAATCTCCTCGTGCAAATTGGGAATCAGCGTTGCCCCAGCCACGCACTCTTTCCCGGTCTCTATCCCGGCGTTGAGCGAGGAGTGGCAGGCGGCAACGTCGCCGCGCACAAGAACCATGTACTTGCCGGAACAGATGGAACGGCTCATCAAAAGCTCAACATCTGCGGCCTTGAGCATGAAATCGGCCGCCTCGATGCCCTTTGCAATCGAGGAAAGCTCCAAGAGGGCTATCGCGTTCCTGCTCGCCTGTTCGCTCATGTCACCTCCACCATGACGGCGTCCCTCGTCACTTTGGAGACGACGCCCTTCAATGGCGTGAATATCCTGCTTCCGAGAGCGCCTTCGGGAATTTCCCCAACCAGCTGGCCGGCCCGGACATTGTCACCATTTGCCACCATTGGAAGGGAAGGAGCGCCTATGTGCTGCTTGAGGGGGAGAACCAGCCGCTTGGGCTTGACGGTGATCTCGGCAAAGCGGTGAGGGCCAATGAAATCTTCGAGGCCCAGCCTTCTAACCAGAAGGCTCGTCGGCGTTCGCCTGTAAGGATACATGGGCGCGACCGCCAATTCGGCCTTGGCGGGCTTGAAGCCGCGTTCGCGCAACGCCCGCTTGGCCTCGACCATCACCCGAAAAGGATCGAGGTCTTCCGGGCAAGCATACAAGGTGCACAGGGCGCACTCGCAACAGTAAAGCGCTGACTGCTGCCACGCTTCCGCCTCCTTGGGCGCCATCGCTATGGCAATCATCGCTTTGTGCGGCTTGACGCCGTGGCCTAAAAGATCCCTCGGGCAGAGGTCGGAACAGCGCATGCATTGGTCGCAACTGTAGGCGATCTTATGCACCGACTCCACTTTCCGCGCCTTTTTCGAAAGTAGCGGATGGCCCTTCGGCAGCACCAAAATGCCGGAGCATGTTTTCGTGACCGGGCTCAAAAGGTCCTCTTCCACGAAGCCCATCATCGGGCCGCCGATGATAAATCCGGAATCTTCAAGGGGCGCCCCCGCCGCCAAAAGCACGTCCCTGTATGACGCGCCTATTGGAACCTTGAAGGTGACGGCCTCGGGAACGGCGCCCGAAACCGTGACGAATTTTTCGGTGACGGGACGCCCAAGGCCGATATTGAGGACCGTTTCGACGTTGCTGCAAACCACCCCAACGTCCAGCGGCAGTCCGCCCCTGGGCACGGCGCGCCCGGTCACGTCGTAGACAAGAATGAACTCGTCACCTGATGGGTAGGTGTCCCGAAGCAGCGACAGCTCCACTTCCCGCGGCAACTCGTCTTTCAATTTTTCTATGAGGCGGGCGTGCTTCTCCTTTATTCCCACGACGGCGCGAGAAGCGCCGATCGCCTCCGCCGCCATCAGAAGGCCTTTAGCAAATGGCTCAAGAAAGTTTTCCAGAATCTCCTGGTCCTTGTACAAGAGAGGTTCGCACTCCGCCGCGTTCACTATGAAAGTGTCGGCCTTGGCGCTGAATTTGGCGTGGGCGGGAAAGCCGGCGCCTCCAGCCCCGACTATGCCGCACTCTCTGGCTATTCGGACCGCGTCCGCCATAAATCCTCCGCTTCTAACGGTATCAGGAAAATGGCTCCGCGGCAAGGGGCTAAGGAGCAAGTTTGAAGCATTAAGGTGGAAGGTTGAATTAAGGAAGTCCGTCTTTCCCTTATTTCAACATTCAAAATTTAACACTGAAGATTCGACCGCCGCGCCGCTCATCACCGCGTTTTTTTCGGCCGTTGGGGTTTGGAAGCGGCGCTCGGAGCGTGTTTCTGCCTGTAAATGCTCGCCGCCATCCGGGTAAAGGTCCCGCCACTCGCGAGAGAATCGAGGATCTCATCGGCGCCTTTGCCGGCCGCTTTGATCAGGGTCTGGACCTCGACAAACCTGATGAATTCGACGTCGTCCACCGTGAACGACCGGTCCAGCCACCCCCTCGGATGATTTCGCCAGAAGCTGTAAGCCTTTGAGTACGGGGGGCCATAATCTTTTGCAGGGTTGAACATGAGCTGGTCCATCGTGACTCCGGCGCCGTCGGCAACGCGCGCCCAGCTTCCGCCTTTCAACCTGGCGTTCCAGATTTCGAAAAGCGAGACCCCCGCCTGATTCGCCAGAAAAGCCGCCACTTGAAATTCCTCCGGAGTTGCCTTGGGCTCGGCGGCGAAGCTATTGGCTTCGTTCAAAGGCACCTTCCATGTCTCGGCCGTCAAGTAGAGAGACGCTTGCAGGTCATCGGTCATGTCCGGAGGCTCGTTGAAGTTTCTTACAGGAAGGCGAGCCAAGGCGCATAGCGCGAACGAAACGAAAAAAATGACGCCCGCTATTCGCACCGCTGGCTCCGTTCTCAGCCCTTGACAAAGTCGGCCAGGTAAAGCTTAGCTCCTTCGGAAATGTAGCTGAAGCCAAGGCCATAGCCTCCGGTAGCCTTTCTCACGACTATCGCCTCCGCTTGAATCTCTTTGTCAATCGCGTCAACCGGCAAGCTGAAGAAGAGCTTTACTGGCTGGCCGACCATCATGGGCGCGTCAGTGGCAAGAAGGAGACCCGAAACCGAAATGTCGGCAATCCTCCCCTCGCCCTGTCCGTGTTCAAAGGTGAAGACGCAGCGAAGGCTCGTCTCCTTGCGCTCTTCCTTCCTAAATTTCAAAGGCACGTACTTGAGGATAATCTCAAGAAAGCGGTCCTCATCCACGGGCTTGCTGATGAACTCCTGCGCTCCGGCCGCGAGCGCTTCGTCTTTGCGGGACGTGGAGGAGAAAATCACCACGGGTATCGAAGCGAGGCCGGGATTGGCCTTGAGAATTCTAGTAGCCTGAATGCCGTCCAGTTCAGGCATTTCTATGTCGAGGATTATCAAGTCCGGCTTTTCGGTCTGCGCGACTTTGATGGCCTCAAGGCCAGTGGCCGCCGTGAGCAGCCGGCAGTCCGCGCGCCGAAGAAAGGCCCTTTCCAGGTCCAGAAAAGACTTCATGTCGTCAACAATCAGGAGTTTCATCTTCGCATCCTCCCC
>JAEMPZ010000159.1 GCA_022759065.1 Acidobacteriota bacterium
AAAGCCCCTGCCCGCCCAATATTTAGGGTTGCGGGCAGTAACCAAATTCAAAGCCCCGCGCGCCTTCGCGCCTTTGAAGCGGCTCGCGAGAAGGGAGGATGCCGAGCTTCACCAACTGAGGCCTGAACTCGTAGCGGAGCTTGGAGGTGGCCACGGGCGTCCGTTCAAGTTCTATGTCAACGTGCACTACGTCGTGGCCCGTTGAGCGCCCCATGCCGGTGGCTGCGTATTCGTCCGAAAGGGCGGGGCTTGGTTTAGCGGCCTCGCACTTTGGTGCTGACGCGGACCTGTCAGCCGCCAGGCCTTTCGGTACTGGCTGGGCCTGGCTAGAAGCAACGCCGCCTAGGACCCCGCCCAGAATCCCGCCTTCCACGCCGCCTGACATTTGTTCCTCGTAAACGACAGGGGGCGGAGGTGGCGGAACCTTCTCGCGGAAGAAGACCGCTTCTATGACGCCGAGATTGTCCGTCTGTCCCAACGCCGCGCCGTATGAGGAGCGCTCGCCCGTGAAGGTGAACTTGCGCGCCGTGCTCCCGCTGACTTGCCAGCCTGGAATGACGATGCTTTCGTGCGGGTCAAGAACCCACTTGGATGCCTCCCACGCGCTCGTGTGTTTGGCGTCAATGGTGTTGAGCCCGTCAACGGCGAGCGCCACCGCCACGCGGCAAGACATGGGGTTTGTTATTCTCAGGGAATAGGAGTGGCCCTTGAGCGCCTCGATATAGACGGCGCCGCGCCCTCGGTATTCCGGCCGGGGAACCCCGTCCACCAGCACTTCAAGCGAAAAACCTTCCGGGCTCAGCGCCTTAGCTCCGATGACCATCGCCAGCGCCGCTCCCGCCACCACTGCCAATCTCATTTTCCGGTTCATGGTAACCTCCTCACGCCTTCCTGGGACCGCGGCGTTCTGAAAAAGTTCCCACCGCAGTTTGCATTCCGGGCCGGGATTGGGGATAATCTCTGCTTTGGGGAGAGCCGTGAACGTCGAAATGCGCCACTCTTTCATCGCGGTCGAAGGCCCTATCGGGGTCGGCAAGACGACGCTGGCGAAGCAGATCAGCAAGCGCCTTGGCGGGGCGTTGCTCCTCGAGGACGTTCACAATCCTTTCCTGGCGGACTTTTACTCGGGCCGGAAAGGCGCCGCTTTTCAATGCCAGCTCTTCTTTCTTCTGACGCGCTACCAGCAGCAGCGCGATCTCTTGCAGCGAAGCCTTTTCGATTCGCGCCTCGTGACGGACTACATCGCCCAGAAGGACAAGATATTCGCCCACCTGACGCTGGACGACTCCGAGCTGACGATCTACCAGAAACTGTATGGCCTCTTGATGGAAAATCTGCCTAAGCCGGACGTGATCATCTACTTGCAGGCGACGGCGGAAAACTTGAAAAAGCGGATCCGTTCCAGAAACCGCGACTATGAAAAGCAGGTCGCGGACGAATACGTCGAGCGCCTCGCGGAAGCCTACAACTACTTCTTTTTTCACTACCGCGAGACGCCCCTCTTGATTGTTAACACGAATGAGGTAGACTTTAGCAGGAACGAACCCGAGCTGGACCACCTTCTTGCTCAGGTGAACCGGCTCGAGAACGGCGTGCTTTTGTACGCCCCGCTCGGATCCTCATAGAGGACAGGGACGGGGCTTGGACGCAAGCCCGTAACAGGAACTCTTTCCCGCAATCCCTCAGCTCGCGCGAAAGGGATGGGGAGAAAGGAGAAGCAAAATGTCCAAAATGGGATCGCTTGCCCACGAGGCCATAAGCGTGCCCGCTTTAAGGGAACGCAAGGCCGCGGGGGAGAGGGTGGTCATGTTGACCGCCTACGACTACCCGTCGGCACGCCTCGGCGAGGAGGCCGGAGCCGATATCCTGCTGGTCGGGGACTCGCTCGGAATGGTCGTCCAAGGCCAGCCCGACACCCTGAGAGTCACGCTGGACCAGATCGTCTACCACTGTTCGATGGTAAGCCGGGCCGCGAAGCGGGCCCTGGTCGTGGCCGACATGCCCTTTTTGACCTACCACACCGGCCTTGACGACGCGATGAGAAATTGCGGGCGCTGCGTCCAGGAGGGCGGCGTCCAGGCGGTCAAAGTCGAGGGCGGCTCCAAGAGAGCGAAGCTCATCGCCCACCTAGTAGATAATGAAATCCCCGTCATGGGCCACATTGGGCTCACCCCGCAGTCTCTTCACGCGCTGGGCGGCTTCAAGGTACAGGGCAAGACGCTCGAAGCGGCCGAGGCGTTGTTGAAGGACGCGCTTGCCGTTGAAGAGGCCGGGGCATTTGCTCTGGTCCTTGAGTGCATTCCGGCCGAGGTGGCGGCGGAAATAACCGCCCGAGCCAAGATTCCGACCATCGGCATAGGCGCCGGCCCCCACTGCGACGGCCAGGTTCTGGTCTTCCACGACCTTCTGGGGCTGTACGAAGGCCACTTGCCGAGGTTCGTCCGCAAGTACGGCGACTTCGGCGCGATGATGCGCGAAGCGCTCGGGAGGTTCGGCAGGGACGTGCGGGAGGGGAAGTTCCCATCGGAGGAAGAGGCCTTCCATCTGCCCGAGGAGACATCCAGGCTGTTTGCAAGGGAGGCCCGCGTTGCTCATTCTTGAGGCCTCGGCGGAAACCATGGCAACTTGCCGCGCGTGGAAACGGGGCGGCGCCCGCGTGGGTTTCGTCCCAACGATGGGGTATCTGCACGAGGGCCACATTTCGCTGGTTCGAATCGCGAAAGAGAGCTGTGACAAAGTCGTGGCCTCCATATTCGTGAACCCCACGCAGTTTGGCCCGAACGAGGATTTCGCCCGCTATCCGCGCGATCTGAAGCGGGACGCCGCCATGTGCGAGGCGGCCGGCGTTGACCTCCTGTTCGTGCCTCCGGTTGAAGAAATATATCCGGTTGGATCAGCGACATTCGTCAACGTGGAGGGGCCGATTACCTCCACCCTCTGCGGAGCGAGCCGCCCAGGCCATTTCAGGGGAGTCGCCACCGTCGTGGCAAAGCTTTTCGGGATCGTCGGGCCGGATGTCGCCGTGTTCGGCCAGAAGGACGCCCAGCAGCTTCTCGTGATACGGCGCATGACCAGGGACCTTTTCTTTCCCGTCGAAATCGTCGCCGGCCCCATCGTGCGCGAAAGCGACGGGCTGGCGATGAGCAGCCGCAACGCCTATCTCGGTCCTGACGAGCGGGCGCAAGCAACGGTTTTATGGCGCTCACTCCAGGAGGCCGCGAGGATGTTTGAAGGAGGGGAGCGAAGGGCCGCGAAAATAGTGGCCAAAGCCCGTGAAATCATCGCCTGCTCGCCACTCGCCCGCCCCGATTACGTAGAATTGGTGGACAACGAGACGCTGTTGCCGGTCCAGGGAAACATAGACGGGACGGCGCTGCTTGCGCTGGCCGTTTTTTTTGGCAAGACCCGCCTCATTGACAACGCCGTTTTGCAAGGCAAGGAGTCCCAATAATGCTTCTGACCATGCTCAAAGGTAAAATCCACCGTGCCACCGTGACAGACGCGAACCTTGACTACGAGGGCTCGGTGACGATAGACAGCGGCCTCTTGGAGGCATCCGGAATGCTTCCTTACGAATCGGTCGAAATCTACAACGTCACCAACGGATCGCGGCTTAGGACTTACATTCTTCCAGCGGAAAAGGGCTCTGGAACGGTCTGCGTCAACGGCGCCGCCGCCCACCATGCGCGAAAAGGCGACATCGTCATTCTGGCGGCTTATGCGATGATGGAAGCTGACGAAGCCGCTAAGTTCCATCCGCTCGTGGTTTTGGTGGATGCCCGAAACCGGATAGTGAAAGTCTCAAAATACGGCATGTCGTGAAATCACCCAGTGATGGGCGCCCCCAAAAGTTTTCTGGCAATTTTCCTCAATTGGTCCTAGAATAGCCGCCTTTTGGGGGCCTCAAGGCCCGGGGAATCGGTCCCGAAGGGTTGGGGCCAGAGGAGGCGCAATGAACTTCAACCCATTGCTGCCAACAGCTAATGAATAGGGGAGGAATGCCATGAAAAACTACGCTTTCAAGATAGACCCGCTGACGGGAGAGGAATATTACGAGGTTTACCTCCGCGGCTCAAGCATCCTTGCCGACCCGCTATTGAACAAGGGCGCGGCGTTCAGTTGGGGGGAGAGGTCGGAACTAGGGCTGACGGGCCTCCTACCTATAGGCGTCTCCGCGATCGAAGGCCAGGTCAAAAGGGCACTGGAGAGTTACCAGCGGAAGCCAGACGACCTCGAGCGGTACATCTTTCTTCTTGGCCTTTTGAACCGGAACGAGACGCTTTTCTACCGGCTTCTCACCGAGAACCTCAACGAAATGGTGCCGGTGGTCTATACGCCAACCGTTGGCCAGGCGTGCCTGATGATGAGCCACATCATGAGGCGCCCTCGCGGCGTCTACATAAGCCCCGCCAATATCGCCAGAATAGACGATATTTTTCAAAACGTGCCGATGCCCGAAGTGAAACTGATTGTGGTCACGGATGGGGAGCGCATCCTCGGCCTTGGCGACCTCGGCGTTGACGGAATGGGCATTCCCGTCGGCAAAGTGAGCCTCTACGTCGCGGCCGGGGGGCTTCATCCAGCCTGCTGCTTGCCTGTATGTCTTGACGTGGGGACGAACAACGAACGGCTGTTGAAAGACCCGCTTTACATGGGCTACCCGCACCCGCGTCTCGAAGGAGATGACTATTTCGACTTCGTGGAACGCTTCGTCATCGGCGTGAAACGCAATTTCCCCGGGGTGCTCTTGCAGTGGGAGGACTTCGCGAAACACAAGGCCTTCAAGCTGCTCGAAATGTACAGAGAGCGGATTCTCTCATTTGACGACGACATTCAAGGCACTGGCGCGACCGCTTGCGCCGCCCTTTTGACCGCGATGCGCATCAAGAAGGAACATTTCAGGGACCAGCGTTTTGTCATCGTCGGCCTGGGGCAGGCCGGAACCGGAATAGCCGACAGCATCAGGGCGATCCTCATGGAGGAGGGCCTCTCCAAAGCAGAGGCCTGCCGCCACATCTACGCGGTGGACCAGCCCGGGCTCCTCATGCAGGACAGCCCGAACCTGGAGGAACAGCAAAAACTCTACGCCCAGCCGCGCTCGGCCGTGTCCGGCTGGAAGCTGGCGAAAGAGGGAAGCATAACGCTGGAGGACGTCATACTGAACGCCAAGGCGACTGTGCTCGTCGGCGTGACGGCGAAGCGGGGCCTATTCAGCAAGCCGATACTGGAGCAGATGGGAAGGAACAGCGAGCGCCCGATGATCCTCGTTCTGTCAAACCCGACAGCCAAGAGCGAATGCACGCCGGAGGAGGCGTTACAGGCCACGAACGGCCGGGCCCTCGTGGCGACCGGCAGCCCCTTCAAGCCCGTGGTTTGGGAGGGGCGCGAAATAGCCTTTTCGCAGTGCAACAACCTCTACGTTTTCCCGGGCGCAGGCCTTGGCTCCCTCGTCGGCCAGGCCAGCAAACTTACGAACGAAATGTTCATCAGCACCAGCAAGGCGCTCTCGGCCATGGTGACCGACGAGCAGATGAATCGCGGCCTTTTGTTGCCAGAGATGAAGGACATCCGCAAGGTCTCTTTTGAAGTCGCGCTGGCCGTCGCCAAGGAGGCTCGCGATTCAGGCCTGGGACGCCAGCTGAGCGATTCGCACCTGATGGCCGTCATCGCCAAGGCTCAGTGGGAGCCGCACTACTATCCTTACAAGCCCGGCAGCCACCAAGGATTGGGCTGACCCCAATCCCGCGCTTGTAGCGGGACGGTGACCCTAGGTAAAAATGAGGAGGCGCGAAGCCTCCTCATTCTTATTTACAGGATCCGCTGCTCGTAATTTGTCTCTCACCAGCGGTCGAGTTTCCCGCTGTGCCTTCGCCCCAGCCGTTGAAGGCCTTCGCAATGTTTCCCTCGTGTATAATGAGCGATAGGGGGTGTCCGGTGAATGATGAACAAGCAGCAGGGGCCGGTCATGGGAATGGCGTTGCCGCTTACAATCGCACCGTGCGGGCTTGGTCATTCTACGACTGGGCCAACCACGCTTACATCACGACCACGGCTTCGACATTTTTTCCTCCCTACTTCATTGCGATAGCGGCGCCCGCTTTCATGGCCGCGGGCAAACTGGCGAGTGACTCGTCAGCGTCCGCCGCCGCGCGGGATGCCGCTTCCAACGTTTTCGCCTTCACGGTTTCCGGGGCCCTTTTAATGGCGGCGTTGCTTTCCCCGCTTGTCGGAACATACGCTGACATAACCGGCCGCAGAAAACGCATTCTTCTTTGGACGACGGCCCTCGGCGGCGTCCTGGCTTCCATGATGGTGACGGTTCGGACAGCGAACTGGCCGCTGGGGCTGGTTCTGTACTTCCTTACTCAGGTGGCGATGAACATAGCCCTGGGCCTCAACAGCAGCCTGTTGCCCCACGTGGCGAGGCCCGATGACCTGGACAGGGCGTCAAGCCTCGGGTACGCGATGGGCTACGCGGGCGGGGGCCTCCTTCTGGCTCTCAACGCCGCCCTCTATTTTTTCGCCCCGGGGCTTGGGCTTTCGCAGGGCGCGGCTGCGCGCCTCGCCTTTTTTTCCGTCGGGCTCTGGTGGATAGGCTTCTCGCTGCCTCTGGCGCTTGGCGTCCCGGAGCCCGGCGCCACGCCGCTCAAAGGGGGAGGGCATGGCGCGCTTCGCGACGCGATGGCGCGCCTTCATCACACGCTTCGCGACATCCGCCGTTACCGCGAGCTTTTCAAGATGCTCGTGGCCTACTGGTTCTACATGGAGGGCATCGGCGCGATCATTCTCCTGGCCACGGCTTACGGCGCGGCGCTCGGGCTCGACACCGGCGTTCTCATCGGGATGCTGCTTCTTACGCAATTCGTCGCGTTTCCTTACGCCCTGGCCTACGGGCGCATCCCCGATCCGTCCAGCCGCTGGCGCGGCTTTTTTCTCTCGATGGTGATCTGGACCGCGCTGACGTTCCCTCTGATGGGAGCTTACACAAACCTGAGCGGCAGTGTGAACATCGGGCGAGGCTTCATTTTGATCGGCTCAAACCAGGTCCTGGGACTTCTCTTCTCGCTGGCGTTGGGGCAAAGGCTTCTTCGCCCCTTGGCTTCCCGGTTAGACGCGAAACGCGCGGTGATTCTGGGGCTTTGTATTTATACAATCATACCGGCCTGGGGAATGTTCCTGAAAAGCCCCGCCGAGTTCTTCATGCTCGGCTGGATGGTCGGCTCCGTCCAGGGAGGCACGCAGGCTCTAAGCCGCGGAGTCTATGCGAGCCTGCTTCCCAAAGCCAAGTCGGGCGAATTCTTCGGCATCTACGGCCTTGCCGAAAAATTCGCCGGCGTCCTGGGGCCGCTCTTGTACGGCCTCGTGGGAACGTGGACCTCAAGCCCCCGCTCAAGCATCTTTTCCCTGGTCGTTTTTTTCATGCTTGGGATAGCCCTCTTCTCCCGCGTTGACGTCAAAGCCGGACAAGCCGAGGCCGCCACCGAAGAAGCCTCCATCGAAGCCGC
>JAEMPZ010000081.1 GCA_022759065.1 Acidobacteriota bacterium
ACACGGAGAAAAGAGGGCTATGGTTTGCGGATTATCCCTCCTTGATTTAGGCCCTCCGTAGTTTGCGTGATGCGCGGCCACAAAGAAACGCCGGCGGCGTCGGACCATCTGCTTTGTCAGGCTTCGGGCGGCGGGACCGGCGCGGTCGAAGGGGCGCGGGGGAACGGGTGAGGTTCCTCGCTTCGCTTCGGAATGCGGCCTATACCGTGCCCCTCAAAAAGCTATTTTGGACAGGTGTGTCCCAGCCCCATCGGCACAACACCGCTTCGAATTTGGTATAATGCCCATCTATGGGCGAGACGCTTTACCTCGTTGACGGTTCCTCCGTGCTGTTTCGGGCCTTCTTCGCCATAAGAAACCTCTCGACGCGCGACGGGCGGCCGACAAACGCTATTTACGGCACGCTGAAAATAGCCGAGAAGATCCTCAAGGAGCACAAGCCGACCCACATCGCTTTCGTCTTTGACCTTCCCGCGCCGACCTTTCGTCACGAGGCTTACGCCTTGTACAAAGCAAACCGCCCAAAAGCGCCATCGGACCTGGTCGCGCAGATTGAGCCGGCCAAGGACATGCTTCGCGCGATGGGCCTTCCGGTTTTGGAGATGGCCGGTTACGAAGCCGACGACATCATTGGAACGCTCGCCCTTCAGGCGCGGCGGGACGGTTTTTCGGTCATCATAGCCACGGCCGACAAGGACCTTTTCCAACTCGTCCAAGAGGGCGTCGCCATTCTCTACACGAAGGACGAATCCATTCTCGACGCAAAGGGCGTAGAAGAGAAATTCGGCGTGAGGCCCGATCAAGTTCCAGACGTGCTTGCGCTGTGGGGCGACGCGAGCGACAACATTCCTGGAGTTCCCGGCATCGGCGAGAAGGGCGCGAAGGAGCTGATACGCCGCTTCGGCGATCTTGAATCCGTGCTCTCGCACGCGAACGAGGTCGAGCGCAAAGCTTACAGGGAAGGGTTGCTGAACAACGCCAAGGAGGCGCGCTTCTCGCGGGAGCTGGCAACTGTCAAGTGCGACATGTCGCTGCCCTGGGCGCCATCGGGCCTCAAGCCTTCGCCTCCGGACCGCGAGCGGCTGCAAGCGCTCTTCAGGAGCTACGAATTCTCGTCCCTGATTTTGGATGAACGGGGCGGCAAAGGCGAAACCGTTTTGTCAGGCGAAGCAGAGCCTTTTGATGACGAGGCTCTCGCGGCCCTGAAGAACGCAGCCGCCGCCGGGCTCTCCTGGGATGAGGCCACTCTATGGTTTTCGGACGGCCAGAAGGCGTGGGTGCTGCCGGCATCATCGCTGCCTCCCGATCTCTTTCGCTCCCTGCCTGTTTGCGCTCACGACCTCAAGCCGCTGCTTCGAAAGCTTGGCCCGTCGCTATTCATCCCGGCGCCCTCTTTTCTTGATGCCGCCGTGGCAGGATACATGCTCGACCCTTCGGCAAGAGTGCCCACGGTATCTTCGCTCGCGTCCGGCTTTTTGAACCTGAGCGTTGACGAGGCTTCGGGCCCGGCCCGCGCGATGGCGCTGGCGCGCTTGAAAAAGCCCCTCGAAGAAAAGCTTGGCTCTCTAGGCATGAAAAGCCTCTGGTCCAATATCGAAGGGCCGCTCGTCGGCTCGCTGGCCCGCCTCGAAGCCGCCGGAATCGGCGTGGACATGGCCTATTTCGGCGAGCTTTCGCAACGGATGGCCGGGGACATCTCCGCCCTGGAATCTCGCATCCACGAGCTTTGCGGCGTAACTTTCAACGTGCAGAGCCCCAAGCAGCTCGGCGAGGTTCTCTTCGAGAAACTGCGCCTCGCCGCTCAGAAGAAAACGGCCAAGACGAAAACCTACTCGACGGACAACGAGGTGCTGGAAAAACTCCGTGATGCCCACCCAGTCATCCCGCTGATCCTCGAATACCGGATGCTCTCCAAGTTGAAAGGGACCTACCTCGATCCGCTTCAAGGCTGGGTTGATCCTTCGGACGGCCGCATCCACGCCCGTTTCAACCAGACGGTCGCGGCGACCGGGAGGCTCTCCTCGTCCGAGCCGAACCTTCAGAACATTCCGATGAAAGGCGAGTGGGGGCCTCGCATCCGCCACGGTTTCGTTGCCGCGCCGGGCCACCTTTTCGTCGGGGCCGATTACAGCCAGATCGAATTGCGGATGCTGGCCCACCTTTCCGGGGATCAGGGGCTAGCCGGCGTGTTTGCTTCCGGACAGGACATCCATGCGGCGACGGCCGCCGAGATATTCGGCGTGTCCGAGGCTCTGGTGACCCCGGACATGCGGCGGGGGGCGAAGGCGGTCAACTTCGGAATCATTTACGGCCTTGGCGCTTTTGGCCTTGCCCGTGACATAGGCGTCTCTCGCGGCGAGGCGGCGGCCTTCATTGAGCGCTACTTCGCCCGGTTCCCGTCGGTGCGCGCTTACATCGAATCGGTTGAAAAAAGCGTTATGGAAAAGGAGGAGGTGGCCACCATCCTCGGGCGCAGGCGGCTTTTTGCCGGGATCGCTCGGGCGGCGAAGCCTCTCCAGCAGGCGCTTTTGCGCCAGGCGGTGAACACGGTCATCCAGGGTTCGGCGGCCGACTTGATAAAGAAGGCGATGGTGGAGGTGGAACCGGCCCTTCCAAAGGAGGCCAAGCTCGTGCTCCAGGTTCACGACGAATTGGTGATTGAAGCTCCGGAGCCCCTGGCGCCGAGGGTGGCTTCCATCCTCAAGAACGCGATGGAACAGGCGATGAAGCTATCTGTCCCAATCGTGGCCAGCGTTTCGCAAGGAAAGCGCTGGGACGAGTTGAAATGAAGGCCTCTCCCGGATTGGCCCGGCGGCTTTGGGCCAAGGCACTGGCGCTCGGCCGCCGCGCAAAGGAGCTTTGTCCCCTCACCGCTTCAGGCGGCGCCGTGCTCGCGGCAAGCGCCTCGGTCGCGTGGTTCTACGGCGTCGGAAAGCTCGACCTCATCCTGCTCACGTCGGGAATCGTCATCGCGGTCCTTTTAGTCCTTCTCGCCGTGACTACGCCATTGACGGCCCTCTTCCTCAGGCGCAGGAGGCGCGGCGCCACCGTCCCCCAGTCAATCTTTCTGGAGTGCGGGGCCTGGAGCCGTACCGGTTTTCACGCCCGCGCGCCGAGATGGCTCCCGTTCCTATCGCTCGAAGCCCAGTGGGAATCGCCGCCAGAGATCACCTGCGACATCCAGGGAAGGGGCGGAGAGGAGATGGTCTTCCCAAGGCGCCGCGGGGTCTTCGATTCTGTCGTGAGGCGCCTGACCCTCACGGACGTCCTCGGCCTCACGGCAGTTACGTGGCGCGAGAAGCTTCCCGTTTCGGGCAGGATACTGCCGGGGCGCGCGGCTCTTGACCGGACAGCCGTCCTGACCGGGATCGTGTTGGGCGAGGAGCAGTCCGACCCGCGGGGCGAGCCTTTCGGAGACAGGGTTGAAATGAGGAAGTACGGCCACGGCGATTCGCCCAGGATGATCCTCTGGAAAATCTACGCGCGCACCCGCAAGCTCTTCGTGCGCGTGCCGGAGCGCGCCCTCGAGCCTGCGCCGCGCGTCTGCGCCTATCTCGTGACGAGCGAGCACGACGAGCCGGCCGCATGCCTGGCGAGGACCGTCCTTGAGCGCCAAATGCTGGGCGGCCGCTGGCGCTTCGGCGCGGACGGAGCGGAAGACGCCTCGGACATGGGCGAGGCGTTGCACGCCCTGGCCCTCTCCGGCTCGCGCGCCTTCGGGCTTCCCACGGAGCTGGAAGCCTATCTTGGCCGGGCGGCGCGCGACGGCTTCGGAGCCTGCCTTCTGATGGCGCCGGCCGTGCCGGGCCCCTGGGCGGAAGGAGTCCGCGCCGCGATAGCCTCGTCTCGAATGAGGCTCCACGTGGCTCTCGCCCTTCCCGGATGGAGCGATGAAAAAATGAGGCCGTGGTGGAAGAGGGCGGCGTTGCGCGACGCGCCCGCCACGGGGCTCAAGCCAAAGGAGGTCGGGGATCTCATTCGCTCCCTCGCCGCTGATGGCGTCAGGTTCACGCTTGTGGACACCAAGAACGGCAGGGTCCTCCATGACCCAGAGGAGTACCTCGCGAGAGCGGCGAAGCTTTCTTCCCGGGTGGCGGCATGAGGAAATTGTTTTGGGAATCGCTGAACGTATTGCTCTGGGCCGCCGCGGCGGGGCTCTGCGCATACCGCTACGCGCTCCCGGGCGGCGTCGCATCGGCGATACTCGGCGCCGCCTTGGGCGTATGGGCAGGCCGCGCCATGGCGAAGTCGCCTCTGCGGCTCTGGGTTTTAGCGCTCCTAGGCCTTTTGTCGGCCGGGCTTGGCTGGGCGCTGTCGGCCCTGGCGACCCTTTTCCCCGGCGTAGCGGCTCTTCTCGACCCCAGCGGCGCCTACGCCATCGGAGAGATGGCCTTCTGGCTCCTCTTGCCCCTGGGGGCCGTGATGATTCTGGAGGCGGTGGCCCGCCGCCACCCCCCCCTGCGCGTCGCGGAATTCTTCGCCGTGGCGCTCGTTTACGCCGCGCTCTTCGCGGCTCACCGCGAGGGCTTCATAAACAGGCCATTCTTCCTCGTGGACCCGCTCTGGGGCAACGGCCGGAACCCTCTCGGCTATTTCCTCCTGATCGGCCTTGCCCTGGCGGCGCTTCTGGCGGTCACGCTCGCCAAGGGCGCGCCCGGCAGGCGCTCCTTCATCGGCCTCATGGTCCTTCTCGCGCTCATGGCCGCCATCTTCATGATGCTCCCTCAGGGCCATTTGAAAGAGGTCTTTGAACTCCACCGCGTGATGGGCAAGGACGGAAAGGACAAGCAGGGCGACAAGGGGCAGAAGAACCAGCGCGGCGGACCGAACGGCAAGGAGTCCGACGGAGGGAAAAGCGGAAGCTCCAAGGACCAGGATCTCCCCGACACTTTCTCGGACCAGTCATCGGGCCAGCAAAATTCCCCGGTCGCGGTGGTCGTCTTCCACGAGGATTACAAGCCGCCCCTCGGCTACTACTATTTTCGAGAGACGGCGTTCTCGACGTACAACGGCGTGCGCGTGGTGCAGGACGTGAGCGGCCGTTACGACAGGGACGTGGCCAGGGAGTTCGGCGCGGGGACGGAGAGCATTCCCCTCGGTGGCTCGTTGGAGCGGAGCGGCGCGCCTGGAGCCGGCAAGGCGTTCAAGCGGGTCAGAACCACCGTCGCCCTCATGGCCCCCCACCCGCGGCCGTTCGGCCTCGTGAACCCATCCCAGTTCACGCCCACGTCGAACCCCGACGCTCGCCGCTTTTTCAGGGCCTATGACGCACTCTCGTCGGCGCTGATGCTGATGCCCAAGGAGATCTTCGGCGAGAAGGCCGGAAGCCCGGATTGGGACTCGGCCACCTGGCGCCACTACACCGAAGGGCCTTCAGACCCGCGCTACGGCGCCCTCGCCGACCAGATCGTCTCTGCGCTGCCCGAAGCCTACCGCAAAGACTCCTTCGCGAGGGCCGTGGAGATAAAGCTCTGGCTGGACAAGCACGGCACTTACAGCCTCACCTCCAAACACGGCGACTCGCCCGACCCGGTGGCCGATTTCCTCTTCGGCGACCTGACGGGCCATTGCGTCCACTTCGCCCATGCGGCGTGCCTTCTCTACCGCGCGGCGGGCGTTCCCGCGCGGGTCGCGGCCGGCTACGCCGTGCAGGCCTCTTTTCGGGGAGGGGGCGCTGCCCTGTTGATTCGCTCCAAGGACGCTCATGCATGGCCGGAGATTTTTCTAGAAGGCGTCGGCTGGATGCCTCTCGACATAGCGCCCGAGAAGAGCCTCGTCAAGCCTGAAGAGGCCCCCGACCAGGGGTTGCAGCAGATGCTGGGCGAGATGGCGATGAAAGACAAGCCGCCTCCGCCTCCGCCGCCGGAGGAGAAGGACAATAGCCTCATTCCGCTTTTGAAGGCGCTCGCCAGGGCTTTGATCTGGGTGTTGGCCGTGCTGGCCGCGCTGTTCTTGCCGGTCTCTTACTGCGTCAAGCTTTGGAGGCGTTATCTGCCGCTAGTCTGCCGCCCCGCCAAGGCGCCGCGCCTCTGCTACCGCGCGGCGCTCGACCGCTTGAGCGAGATTGGAATCAGGCGCAGGTTCGGCGAGGCGCCGGAGGAGTTCGCGCGCCTTGCAAGCCGGTCGGCGCCCTCCTTCGAGCCTCTCGCGCGAAGGGCGATCCGCAAGGCGCTCGGCCCGAAGGACCAGGACCCGGCGCCGCGCGAGTGCAGGCTCTTGCTTCAAAACGTCGCGCAAGAATATAAAACGGGGGCGGGGCGCCTTCGCCGCTGGCTGGGCCTTTTGAATCCCGTTTCGTGGTGGTTTGCAAGATAAGGAGGAAGTTGAATGAGCGACCCTGAAATCCCTATCGCCGAGAACCTTTCGAGGGCCTCCGAGACCGTCAGGCGGATCAGAGAGCGGCTGCGCCGCGCCGTGCTGGGGCGGGACGAGGTGATTGACCTCGTGCTTGTAGCGCTCTTCGCCGACGGCCACGTCCTTTTGGAAGACTACCCGGGCTCCGGAAAGACGACGCTCGCGAAGGCGCTCGGCGCTTCGATACGCGATGGGGGGAAGGATGACTTCCCCGCGTTCAGGCGCATCCAGTTCACCCCCGACCTGCTTCCATCGGACATAACCGGGGTCTCCGTCTTTGACCCGGACAAGGGCTCGTTCAATTTCCGGCCTGGCCCGCTTTTCACGCACGTCCTTCTTGGCGACGAGATAAACCGCACGTCGCCAAAGGTGCAGGCGGCGATGCTGGAAGCGATGGCCGAGAAGCAGGTGACGGTTGACAACGTTACCTATCCGCTCGACGAGCTTTTCTTTGTCATCGCGACGCAGAATCCGAGGGACGTGGCCGGCACTTATCCCCTGCCGGTCCCTCAGCTCGACAGGTTCCTCTTCAAGATCAGGATGGATTACATAAGCCGCGAGGCGGAGCTGGAGGTCCTTGAAACCAGGATGGCGAGGCGCGACGCCCCAGACGAATCCGCCATGCCCAGCGTCGCCCGCGACGAAGTCGTCGAGGCGCGCGGCGCGATAGAGAGCGGCGTGACGGCCGCCCCCGCCATAAACGCATGCCTTGTTGACCTCGCCCGCGCGCTGCGAGCACACCCGCAGGTGGTGCAGGGCATCTCCACGAGAAGCCTCGTGCTCATAGTCCCGGCGCTCAAGGTGTCGGCGCTTCTTCGCGGCAGGGATTACGTCTGTGCGGAGGACGTGGCGTGGCTCGCGCCTTATGTTTTCGGCCACAGGATGGAGCTTGGGCCGGGCGCGCCTCCTCCCGCCGAAATCATACGCGAGTGCTTGAAAGGCCCGGTGGAGGAATTGAGCAGGGCGATACTGCGACAATAAAGATTCACCCGCGCCTGTCCGC
>JAEMPZ010000191.1 GCA_022759065.1 Acidobacteriota bacterium
AGAGATGGTGTTGGCGCTTCGCCTTGAACATAGGCTGCCGAAACGGGCGATTCTCGCTCTCTACCTGAACCTCACGCCGTACGGCAACCAGTACGCCGGGGCGCAAGCTGCGGCGCTTGGGTATTTCGGCGTGCCGGCATCGTCGCTGACGCCGGCGCAGGCTGCGTTTCTGGCGGGGCTTCCGCAAAGCCCCACGGCGCTTGACCCTTACCGCCACATCGCCTCGGCGCGAAAGCGGCAGAAACTGGTGCTGTCCCTAATGAGGCGGGCGGGATTTCTTGATCAGGCTTCATACGAGAACGCGCTGAACGAACGGCTTGCTTTCAAGCGAATAGCGCGCCCATTCGAAGCGCCGCACTTCGTCGAAAAGGTTCTCGCCGAGGCAGGGGACGATCCGCCGCGGGAGCTGCGCACGACGCTCGACTTAGGCCTTCAGCGCGAAGTCGAGGGCATTCTGAGCGCGCAGCGCAAGCGGCTTCTCGATCATGGCGCCCACAACGTCGCGGTGGTGGTGCTCGACAACGCGAGCGGGGAGTGGCTGGCATGGGAAGGGTCTGGAGATTATTTCGATCCGGAACACGGCGGCGCCATTGACGGCGCGATGGAGCCGAGGCAGCCCGGTTCCGCGCTCAAGCCCTTCACCTACGCCCTTGCCTTCGAGCGCGGCTTCAGCCCCGCTTCGGTGCTGCCCGACGTGCCGAGCCATTTCCCGACCGCCGAGCAGGGCATCAGCTACAGCCCGAGAAATTATGACGGGACCTTTCGCGGGCCGCTGAGGGCGCGCTCCGCGCTCGCCGGTTCGGTCAACGTTCCCGCCGTATGGCTGCTTTCTCAGGTGGGGGTGGCCAACCTGCTGGAACGGTTCAGGGCTTGCGGCTTCACGACCTTTTCGCGAAACGCCGATTACTACGGATACGGCCTCACGCTCGGCGACGCGGAGGTGAGGCTTGACGAGCTTTGTGCCGCCTATTCTGCGCTCGCGCGAGGCGGGTTGTACGTGCAACCAAAAGCGCTTCTTGGCGCGGCGGCCGGGAAGGAATCCGAACCAAGGCGGGTCTTCACGAACGAATCGGCATACTACGTCACCGACATTATCTCCGATGCCTCGGCGCGGGCCTTCGTTTTCGGCCACGGCGGCTCGCTCGACTTTCCGTTTCCGGTTGCCGCAAAGACGGGGACATCTCAGGCTTACCACGACAACTGGACGATCGGTTATACCAGGGAAGTTACGGTCGGCGTCTGGGTTGGAAACTTCGACCATTCGGCCTTGACGGGCTCATCGGGCGTTACGGGCGCCGGGCCGATATTCCACGACGTGATGCTGGCCGCGGAAAAAAGTGCGCTCGGGCGTTTTCCAGGCCCGGCCGATCCTCCGCTGGCCAATGTCCCGGCGGGCTTTGTTCCGGTGACGCTATGCGCGCTTTCGGGACTCAAGGCCACGGGCGCCTGTCCAACAACCCTCAATGAAAGGCTCGCGCCCGAGGACGTCCCTCCTCCATGCAGTTGGCACGCTCTCGTTTCTGGGAAAGTCGTCGTGGACTGGCCGGCTCAATACCAAAACTGGGCGCTTGCAAAAGAGAATCGCGCGGTTTACGAATACCAGCCTGGGCAGCCGGCGGCCGCGCAAAAGCAAAAGCCCGCCAGGCCGGTCTTTGCGGTTACGAACCCGCCAGATGGCGCCATCTACCTGATTGACCCGACGCTGCGGCCCCAGTTCCAAGCCTTGCCTCTTCGCGTCGCCGCCTCCGGCGCGCCAAGGCCTGTCGTCTGGGAAGTGGACGGCGTTGAAGCCGGACGCTGCCGCTCGGATGAACCATTTCTCTGGCCGTTGAAACAGGGAGAACACCGCGCCAGCGTCCGCGACGCCTTCGGCAACGCCGCCGCCGCATCGTTCATCGTGAAGTAGGGATTATTCACAGGGAGGGCAGGGAGGCAATGGAGGCAGAGGGGAAAGGATTTATTGCGGAGGAGCAAGTCTTCCTCCCTTTCCTCCCATCCTCCCTGTTAGATTACCCTCGCCGTCGGATTTCCAGGGAATAGTCCGCCTTCAGAAATGGTTCTTAAACCGAGAGGGACCTGCGGACGGCGCGGTCCAAAGGAAAGTACGAACTGTAAATGGGTTTGTTACGGAGGAAACGATGGCTCTAGTTGGACAAAAGGCTCCAGAATTTTCGGCTACGGCGGTGGTGAACGGCTCTTTCAAGACGGTAAAACTTTCTGACTACAAGGGCAAGTACGTGATCCTGTTCTTTTATCCTCTTGACTACACCTTCGTATGCCCGACGGAGATAACGGCGTTCGCCGACGCCTACGGCCAGTTCCAGAAACTTGGCGCGGAAGTGATGGCGGTTTCGATTGACAGCCAGTTCGTGCACCTCGCCTGGCAGCAGACGCCAAGAAACCAGGGCGGGCTCGGCAAGCTGCCGTTCCCGCACGTCTCGGACCTTAACAAGGACATGTCACGGGAATACGACGTCCTATCCGGCGGCGTGGCGCTACGCGGCCTCTTCATCATTGACGACGAGGGCATCATCCAGCACGCGACGATAAATAACCTGGGCATTGGGAGGAGCGTGGAGGAGACCCTCCGTTCGCTTCAGGCCGTTCAGACGGTCAAGAAGACCGGCGAGGTGTGCCCCGCCAACTGGAAGCCCGGCGATGACACGATGAAGCCGGATCCGCAAGGCTCGCAGGCATACTTCCAGAAGCACGGCAAATAGAAGTCCTGCTCTCTGCTATGGACAGGGGCGGAGCCGTGGCTCCGCCTCTATTCTATTGTGGGCGTCATTTTGCCAACAATAACCGGCGGCTTGCGCATGTTGCTGGATGGCTGTAATATTGCCATCGGAGGTACTTGTATGAAGATCCAATTTACAGCCGTCTTTCGCGCCGTGCCGGAGGGGTACATCGCTTTTGTCGAGGAACTTCCGGGCGCCAACAGCCAGGGCGCCACTTTGGATGAGGCCCGCACCAATCTAGAAGAGGCCATAGAGATGGTGCTTGATGCCAATCGCGTGTTGGCGGAGGAAGAAATCAAAGGCACCGAAGTCATTCGCGAACTTGTGGCACTCTCCGCTTGAAAAGAATTGACCTGATTCGCCATCTTGAGAATTGCGGGTGCCTTCTTCAGCGCGAAGGAGCGAACCACAGCATTTTCGTCAATCCACAAAAACGGAAGAGTTCAAGCGTTCCGAGGCATCGGGAAATCAACGAGTTCATAGCTCGAAAGATATGCCGTGATCTTGAAATTCTTGAGCCTGGCCCAACTTCCGAACATTCATGACCAAAGGAATTTACATTTCCGCTGGGACTTTGAGATCCGCATAGGCGATCGTCTTTTCCAGCCGTTCGCCCTCTTCGAGAATCGTTCCAGGCAGCAGGACGGAGTTCCCCACTTGGCAGCGCTCCGGCACACGGACGCCTTCGCCGAAAATGGCAGGCCCGGTCAATGAGGCGTCCCGCGAGATCCAGGCTCGCTCGTGGCGCAGCACCGGGAAACCGTCGCGGTACTCAAGGCGGCTTTCCTTCGGCGCCGCAAGCCGAGAACGGGAAATCTCCTCTAGCGCGGCCAGAGAAGCGCCAAGAAAAGACCTTGGCGTGCCGAGGTCCAGCCAGATTCCGTCGTATCGAAGGATGCGAACCAATCCCGATGGAAGCAGGGGGCGCAGAAGGTCGCTGACGAGCTCTTTGGGGCCGGGCCCAAGAAGGCGTCCAAGCAATTCTCGCCTCGCAACGTAGACGCCGGTGAAGTGGTTCGCGCCTTTGCCGAACTCCTTCAGCACCCCACGAGAATCAGACTCCAGCGGAGTGTACGAGGCGCCCTTCGGCGTCTGCCGGACAGCGAGCACCGCCAGCGCCTCCGGGGCCTGGTCAAGCCTTGCGGCCAGGGCTTGCAGAGGCAAGTCGCAGAAGATATCGCCGTTGACGACGAAAAACGCCTCGCCCTTGAACAGGCCGCGCATCGGCCAGAAGGCTCCCGCTGTTCCAAGGATTTCAGGTTCCTGGGAGAATCGCAGCTCAAGCCCCGCGGGGTGGGCCTTTGCGCACTCGACGACCTGCTGGCCCTTGTGATGAAGATTTATGAAAACCCTTTTGACGCCGTTCGCCGCGAGTCCGTCAAGAATCCAGTGGAGAATCGGGCGGTTCAAGAAAGGGATGCAGGGCTTTGGAACGCGTTCCGAGATGGGAAGCATCCTCGTGCCGAGCCCGGCGCACAGAACAACCGCCTCACGGATTTCCATCTGGACGATCCTTGAAAGTAATGTCGCCGAAAGGTTGGCCAAGTTTCCGGCAGTGCTCCGCGTACAGGTCCGCGTAAGAGCGCTTGTTGAATGTCGAGCGGTCAAGCCCGAGAGCCTCGGCAAGGGTTTCTATCGCCTGCGGCGACCCTTCCAGTTCCAGGAAGTTGCCGAAGGAAAGCTCGTCCAGGCATAGCATCGCGTCGCCCGCGCGGTATTCCTCGCGGTACTTCTCGTATTTGAAAAATGGGCGCAAGCCGATCGCTTCAAGAATCTGGCGCGCCGCCCCGGCGTCGTCACACCATGTTTCGTGCTCGGGCCTGATCTTGTAGCTTTCGTGTTGGACGACCTTTCCCTTGAAGGTGAGAAGCCCTCCCCTGGGGGTCTGCCTGATGCGCAGCAAACAGCCTACCGTCCCTAGCGCGCGGCCGGGGAAGTCGTACAGGAGGTTGCTCTCGAAATGGCGCTCGGCGGCGAGGGAATAACCAAGGGACTTGGCCTTTTGGCGTATGGCTTCCAGGCTCTCAACGGGGACCTTCACTTCAATTTCCACCGGACTCCTCCTTTCCACGCCTCCTTGAGTTCAACGAGCCGCGCTTCGAAATCCTGTAGCGAGGCGAGGGGCACAGCGGCCTCGACGGCCCATTCCTCTCCAAATGACTCCGCGCTCAGGCGGACGCCGCGTTTCTCCGCAAGGTGGCGGAAAGCGCCCTGCGCCCCGTAGGGCATCTCGCAATAAAGGGTGGACGTCAGCACGCGGGGAACCAGAATGGACGCCGCGATGACGCCGCGCGCGGCGTCGCGGTAGGCCCTCGCCAAGCCACCCGTGCCAAGCTTCGTGCCCCCGAAGTAACGAACGACGACCAGGGAGGCGTCGCTTGCCTCCACGTCCTGCAAGGCCCTCAGAATCGGCGGGCCCGCCGTGCCAGAGGGCTCTCCCGCGTCGCCGCACCGTTCCCTAAGCCGCTTTCCCCAGCCGCAGCGCCACGCCCAGCATGCGTGCGTCGCGTCGTGGTACCGCCTCTTGAGCCCCTCAAGGTGAAGGGCGGCTTCTTCAGGCGAAGCGCAGGGCGCCAAGCGGGCCAGAAACCTTGAACCTTGTTCCTTGAAATCGAAGGCCGCGCCGGCGGCCGGCGCCATATAAGAGAACGGGTCAGCCATGGGAGAGAGCGGGCGCGCCGCTCGCGCGCGGCCCATGCGAGTTTTTCAAAAACACGCCAGAGCCTCCTCCACGGTGGCGGTGATCGTAAAAAAGCTGGGCAGCCCCAAAAGGTCGAACACCTTATATATTTTGGGTGAAAGCCCGCACAGGACAATGTCCCCTCCTGAATCGCGCACCTTCTGGACATGGGCCAGTATAACTTCAAGCCCGGAAGAACCGAGGTAGCTAAGCTCGCCGAAATCAACGACGAGCTTGTTGTGGCCCTTCTTGACGTGCTCGTCCACCGACTGCCTGAAAAGCAGGTGGTTGTAAGCGTCCAGGACCCCTTTAAGGTGAAGGATCCACGCGCCCTTTCTTGATTCAGACGTTATTTCGAGGTTTGTCACGGCGCCTCCCGCCAATACTCGAAGAAATTATACCACTGGTCGGGATAGCGCTCCAGCAACTGCCCGAAGAAGTCAGCGGCCCGCTGCATCACCACGCCGGGGCCGCAATGTTCATTGGGGCGGCGGCAAGGTTCCCCGACAAGGGCCACGTAGCGGCCTGGCCCATCGGCCATCACCGCGGCCGGCAGAGCCCAGGCGTCCGCCAGTTCCGCGAGCAGCGCCGGCGAGCGCAGAAAAGTGGTTGAACGCTCCCTGAATCGAACCTGCACGCTGTCCTTCCCAACTGAACGATCTACCAGCACGATGACCGTCTCTCCTCTTGCCAATACGGAGCGAAGGCCGAAAAGGTTGCCAAGCCCGCCCCCCGCGTTGAAAGTGGTCAGGCCGGCGGCCAACCTGCGCTTCTTGCGGAACGCCTCCACTCCGGCGTCACTTTCTGGAAACGAGACGACCGTGTGCGGGCCTATGTCCCGCCCCAAGGCAATCCCGCCTATTTCCCAATTGCCCATGTGCGCGCAGAGAAGCACCTTGGCCCCCTCGCATGCCTTCAAGCGAATTGCGCCGGCTGGGTCCGGCGTCACCTCGGGCGGGTCGAACAGCCCGCGGAGATAGTCAACTACTCCGCGCCCGTAGTTCTGGAGGGTGTCGAAAGCAAGCTCCTCGGCCCGCGATCGCGCCATGGCTGGAAAAGCATGGAGAAGATTGTGTTCCAAGTGGCAAAGCAGCTCGGGGCGCCTGGCCGCGTACCACTCCATCAGAGAATCGGAGACCCGGTAAAGCCTCTGGCGGGGGAGGATGCGACAGCCCAGCCCCGCGGCGTAAAAAACCCACCGGCTGTTTGTTCCCGAAGACTGCCAGCGCTCATAAGGATTTTCAGCGGACATAGCGGAGAGCGGCCATGCAGATGCGGAAGGTGTCGGCGACGGGCCTGTAATGGCTTCGCTCTCCGTTATAAACGGCGCTGACTGGCACCGCTTTCCACCTGGCGCCCTGCAGAAGGGACTTTAACAGCATCTCTGTTTCGATCTCGAAGCCGTCGGATTCAAGTTCGAGGCGCTGCGCCAGGTCGGCGCGGATCGCACGGTATCCACACTGGGTGTCGGGCACCTGCTCGCCGGTCATGAGCCGAAGGATGCGCGTTCCTATTACGTTGGCGGCCCGCCGCGCGGAAGGAAACCTCTCCGCGTTGCCCATGCGGCTTCCCAAAAGAAGAGAGCAACCGTCGTTCATCAACTCTAGGAAGCGCGGAAGTTCCTCGGGGCGATGTTGTCCGTCGCCGTCGCTGAAGACGATCCAAGACGGCCGTGGCTCGCTCGACAACGCGCGGGCAAGGCCTTCGCGCAACGCCCGCCCCTTTCCGCGCCTCATTGGCAGGCTCAACACTTCGGCTCCCGCGGCTCGCGCCTGCTTGGCGGTGTCGTCGTCGGAACCGTCGTCCACGACCAGAACATGGACTGGAAAGCGGC
>JAEMPZ010000202.1 GCA_022759065.1 Acidobacteriota bacterium
GACGGCGCCGATGCCCCCCGTTCCCTTGCGCTGAAAGAGAAAGAGCGTGACCAGATGTACTTTATTGAGATGACGAAGATTAGCGCCCAAGTTTGTTATTCTACCACACTGCCGTCCAACCACTGCCGCGGCGGCCTTGCCTTCATAGCTAATCTATCATCCATCATCCGCTGTCAGATGTGTTTTGTACGTCGCGGGCACGGGAGGGTGTACACTGATCGAGCCCGCGCAACGAACGCGCCGGTTGGGTGGCGCTCGCGCGCAAAGGGAGGCGGCAATTGAGGATTCTTTTTTTCGGAGACATTGTCGGGAAACCGGGACGCCACGCGGTGGCGTCGCTGATCGCGCCTCTTCGCGAAAGGTATCAACCCGACGTCATTGTTGCCAACGCCGAGAACGCGGCAGGAGGCTTCGGTCTGACGGCGAAGGTAATCCAGGAGCTTTTCCGCATAGGCGTTGACCTCATTACGACGGGCAACCACGTCTGGGACAAGAAGGAAACCCTGAAGCTCATTGAAGCGGAGGAGCGCGTGATTCGGCCCCTGAACTTTGCCCCCGAATGTCCAGGAAAGGGATTTGCCAGGCTGGAACTGCCAGATGGAAGAGTCCTATGGATAGTGAACCTCCAGGGTAAAGTAATGATGCCTCCGATAGCATGCCCATTTCGCGCGATGGACGCCTTTTTGGTTCAAGTGCCGAAGGAGGAGCGCTGCATTCTGGTTGATTTCCACGCAGAAGCAACAAGCGAAAAGCGCGCGATGGGGTTCTATCTTGACGGGCGGGCGAGCCTTGTCGTGGGCACCCACACGCACGTCCAGACTAATGACGCCGAAATTCTTCCCATGGGAACCGGATATCTCAGCGACGCCGGGATGACAGGCTCCTTCGCGTCGGTCATCGGAATGGACGTTGAGGATTCAACAAAACGGATTCTGACCGGAATGCCCGTTCTTTTGAACGTGGCAAAAGGCAACGAAAAGGCCGCCATCGTCTTCGCCGACATTGACGACGCAAGCGGGAAGTGCCTGAGGCTGGAAACCTGCATAGAGCCAGCGCCGCCCAGCCGTTAGGGCCAGGGTTTTCTCCGCCTTGCCTTGCGGGCCGTCTGGTGGTAGATTGCTAAAGGGAGAGGTCGCCATGGCTGAAAAAGTGGTTTTCGAATCAGCACGAAAAGCCGACGCCGACATGCGGCAGGCGAGAAACCCGGTCGAGGACAAGAACGTCATCGAGGAGGTTGACAAGGTGATCTCCGCCGCGGCGGATGCCGGCGCGTCCGAGGTGCACCTTGAACCCGTTCAGGATGGTTATGTCATCAGGGTGAGGGAAGCGGGCACACTTCGCAAGGTAAGCGACATCCCGGAACGGCTAAAGCTCAACGTGGCCAACAGGATAAAGGTGCTCGCCGGCCTGGACATCACCAAAAGCAGGATTCCACAGAGCGGTTACTTCAAGCTTGTTCACGGCGACAAGAAGCTCGAACTGAACGTCTACAGCATGCCGATGCTTTACGGAGAGTCCATCGTAATCAAACTCTCCTACAAGGTGAGCGCCACGATGAGGCTTCACCAGTTGGGGATGCAGCCGGCCGTCCTGGCCACATACCAGAAAGCGCTGGCAAGAGGCTCCGGGCTTTACCTCATAACAGGGCCGCCAGGCTCTGGAAAACGCACCACCATTTACGCTTCGATTCTTGAAGAGTTGAAACCGGACCAGCTTGCCCTCGGGTTCGACCCGGTCGTCAAGTACGAAGTGCCAGGAATGGTCCAGGGCAAGCCGGAAGAGAAGAGCGAGTACACTTTCGCCGAAGCGATCACCGCGCTTATCCGCCAGGAGCCTGACATCGCCTACATCGGAGAGATAAGCGGCGAAGCCGACGCGCGCGCGACGATTCAGGGAGCCTTTGCAAAGAGGCTGGTATTGGCGAGAATGACGGCCAACGATTCCGTGAGCGCCATCCAGAACCTCATTGACATGGGGATCCAGCCTTTCCTTATCGTGGCCTCGCTCGCAGCCGTAATAAACCAGCGCATGGTAAGGAGGCTTTGCCCTTCATGCCGCCAGCCTTATTCCGCCGATGCCACCATGGAAAGAGAAATAGGCCTCAAGCTTCCCGACGGCGCCCAGTTCTATAAGCCCAAGGGCTGTCCCGCCTGCCAAGGCACCGGCTACAGGGGATTTTTGGCCATTTTTGAGCTTTACAAGCCCAACGAAGAGCTTGGGAAAATGGTCATCGCCAAAGAGCCGGTTCAGAACATAAGATCCAAGGCTTTCAAGGACGCCACCTATACCCTAAAGGTTGATGGCATAATGAAGGCCCTTGGCGGCTACGCGTCTCTCGAAGACGTGCTCAACTGCCTATAAAAGGGGGCGCCTGATGCACCAAAAGCTTATCTTGAGGCGGCGCGATGGGAGCATGACGAGATGCAGCACATACTCGCACTTCTCGGCGGCTTTTCAGAGCATCAAAGTCATCAACACTGACGGCAAGGTGGATTCGGTCCCTCTATCAGAACTAAAGGCGATTTTCTTCGTCAAGGACTTCGGTGGCAATCCTCACTACCACGCCCACGGCGATTTTTCAGACGAATCGCCAAAGGCTGGCAAGGCGGTGAAGGTGACCTTTCACGACGGCGAGATCATGCGCGGAAGGGTCATCAACATGTCAGAGGGCCATTCGGGTTTTTTCATTTTCCCGGCTGACCCGCTGGACAACAACGAGAAGGTTTTCATCGTTCGGTCACCGGACTTAAAAGTCGAGGTGGAAGGTTGACTGTCCCGCTTCGCAATGTTCTCGATCGCGCCCGCGAAAGGCTCGTCTTTCTTGCGGATGGTGGCCCCGCGCAACAAGAGGGCGGGAACGCCACGCTCGAGGAGCAGGCTTACCAGTTTCTGGCCGAGGCCTTTCACATGGTTTCAGCCGCTGGGATGGCGGGCGTAGCGCAAAAAAACAACTACGTTCGAGAGCTGGCCCAGCTCAGCGTCTCCGTTCTTCACGACCCTTCCATGGAGAATCACGCCAAGTTTCAGGCGCAGCTATTCACAAGATACAGGGACGTTTTCGCTCAGGTTTTCCCCGTGCATGGAGCGAGCCGCGACCTCATACCTCTCTATTTGCGCAAGTATCAGCAAATACTGGATGACATGGCACAGATAGCCTCATCGCAGGCCTCGGGGCGAAAGGGCCCTGAAGTCGAAAGGGCGTTGACCGAGGCGTTGACTTTTTTCCTGAACAACTGGACAGGCACGCTCACGATAGTCAAGCCGTCCACACAGGCGGCCGAAGGACCCGATCTCGAAGTTCTTCCGGGGGGCGGGCCATCAGTCACCAGGTTGAAAAGCCTCTCTCACCAGATTCGAGAAGGACTTTATCTTGTCCACGAGACGGTGCCGCCTCTTCCACTCCATCCCTTTTTCTACATGGAGGGGAACAAGGCCTACCTGTTTAGAATGCTCACGTCCGAAGGGGCATTTTACCGGGCCCTTGGCTCCGGCGGTTACAGTCTCATGTTCGCGACGCAATTGATCATGGATCTAGCCGAGTGGCTTCTGCGCCTTGGTGCTTACGGCAAAGCCATCGGCCTATACAGGCTTGCCGGAGGTAAAAACCGCGAAGCGGGGCTCTTCGCCTCGGTTTTGACGCACTGCCTCAACGCCCAGGATTATTCATCACGTGGGGATGCCGCAAGAGCGGTAGGGGAGTGGGAACTGGCGCTGACCGTCAAGCCGGAATACCCCGTCCTTTACCACGAGATGGCCAACGACTGTCTCGCCGCGAACAGGCCGCAGCAGGCCATTTCTGTTCTTAATAGGCTCTTGGAGCGGTTTCCGATAAGCGACGAAGCTTACGTGGCGCTTGGCGACGTCTATGCCGCCAAGGCGGACTGGGGACGCGCCCAGCGTGCCTACGAAAAGGCCATGATTCTCAACCCTCACCATCCCGCGGCCTCTGACAAACGGCAGGCGGCGCGGGTAAAGCTCGAGGCCAGGGGAGCGGCGGAGGGCGCCGAGAAGGGGATCGCGCCACAGGAGGAACTTCTATCCTCCCTGACCAACCACGTGGCCGGCAGGCCCCGCGTGGTGCTCGCCGGCAGGGATGAAGAGGTGGCAGAGGTCATCGAAATCCTTTCGTGCCGCGACAAAAAAAACGCGCTTCTCGTGGGGGATGCCGGGGTTGGCAAGACCGCCATAATCGAAGAGGTCGCGCTGCGGCTCCACGAGGGCATGGCCCCGGAACCGCTAAAGGGCAAGCGGGTCCAGGCCGTTAACATGCCCGCGCTTATCGCTGGGGCGCGCTTCCGCGGGCAGTTCGAAGAGCGCGTTCTCGATTTGGTCCGGCGGCTCCGCGAAAAGGGAGAGCTGGCCGTCATAGAGAACATCCATCAATTAGTGCACACGGGAGGCTCGCGGGGCGCCTCGCTGGATTCGGCCGCTCTCTTGACGCCGCCGCTTTCGCGGGGCGAAATTCAGGTCATTGGAACTACGGATGATGAGGCATTTTCGAGCTTATTAGAGAAAGAACCCTCATTTTTAAAGCATTTTCATGTAATCAGAATAGAAGAGTTGCCTTTTGAGGAAGTAAAGCGCGTAATTCGTTTGCGCCGCCCGTCATACGAGGCATTCCACGCCGTGTCCATCCCATCCGAGCTTTTTGAAAACAGCTTGGATTTGATCCGGACCTCCATCAATACGCGATGCTTGCCGGAAAGCGCGCTTGACCTCATGGACCGCACCGCGGCGAGGGTTGCAATGCGCCAGCCGGTGGACGGAACTAACGAGGTGAGCCGCGAGGACATGCTTCTGACGCTTGCCGAAATGTCAGGCGTCTCTTTTGAAAGGCTGGCGCTTTTAAGCCATGACCGCCTCGCGGGAATGGAAGGAATGCTCAAGGAAAAGATAGTAGGGCAGGATCAGGCCGTCAGCGCCGTGAGCCGCGTCGTGAGGAGCGCCAAACTGGGAATGGATTTGGATGCAAACCGGCCTGATGGCGTTTTCCTTTTTGTGGGGCCTACCGGCGTTGGCAAGACCGAACTTGCAAGGCGGTTGGCCGAGGTTCTCTTCGGGGACGAGCAGAAACTGATCAGAATAGACATGAGCGAATACATGGAGCGCATCAGCACGTCAAGGCTCATAGGCACCGCTCCAGGCTATGTCGGTTACTACGATCAGAATCAGTTGGCCGACCAAGTAAGGCGTAACCCTTACTGCGTGATCCTTTTTGACGAGGTTGAGAAGGCCGACCCGCAGGTCATGAACCTTTTCCTCCAGATTTTTGACGCCGGCAGGCTCACGGACGGCAAGGGAAGAACGGTCCGCTTCCATCATGCAACTATCGTCATGACGAGCAACGTGGGAACGGAATTGTTTTCAAAAGGCAAAATGGGGTACCGCGAGGATGGCGGAAGCGGCGTTATGGACGAAGCCGTCATGCGGCAGGTGCGCGCCAACTTTACGCCGGAATTTCTTAACCGAATAGATGAAATAATCGTATTCAGGAACCTTGGCCCGGATACGATGGCCTCCATTGTGGACCTTCAGCTTCAGGACCTCAAAGATAGGCTGGCGCGCCAGGGGAAATCATTGCTCCTTACCGGAGAGGCCAGGACGCTTCTTGCGAAGCTGGGCTATTGTGCCGAGTACGGCGCCAGAAACATCGGCAGAACCCTCAGGAGATACGTTTCAGAGCCTTTGGCGGCGCTGGCTTTGCGCGCCGATTGGCAGAACGCCTCAAAGATCAAGGTTGAGGCTATTGAAGGAAAGATTAAAGTGAGCCTTTCACCACATCCCGACCAAGTAGATGCGGAAGTCGGTCAAATAGAATCGTCCGGCACCCACTCTCCTCGAAGGTAACCGCGCTTTGGAAAGGCGGTTACTCTTGCTTGTTGGCGGCATCTGTATTAAGCTTTGAAAGGAGGTGCAGCTGATGCTGGACCGAGTAATTCGAGGAGTAGGCGGTTTATTTGTAGTCCTCAGCCTTGCGCTGGGTTATTGGGTCAACCAAGGGTTTTATCTCTTCACAGCCTTTGTAGGCCTGAACCTATTGCAATCAGCCTTCACCAACTGGTGTCCCATGATGTACTTTCTCAGGAAAGCTGGTGTATCCAATTGACATTACGTGATATTATAACGCTTGCCCTGGTTTTGGGCGCGTGGTACATCGTCAACCGTTTTATCTTGCCCAGAATGGGCGTAAGTACTTGAACAGCCAATGCTTGCGAGGTCGAGTTCGACCGCACGCAAACCAGGAGGAAAGAACATGGCTCACAACGTGACGGAAATCAGTGACAGCACTTTTCAAACCGAGGTTCTGGACTCGCCTACGCCTGTAGTCGTTGACTTTTGGGCTCCGTGGTGCGGTCCCTGCAGAATGGTTGCGCCTGTCATGGAAGAGGTTGCAGGCGAGATGACCGGCCAGGCGAAGTTCACCAAAATGAACATTGACGATAATCCGGCTACGCCAAACCGCTTCGGAATCATGGCGATACCGACGCTTCTCGTATTTAAGGGCGGGCAACTGGTCGGACAGCACGTCGGGGCGCTAAGCAAGCCAGCGCTCAAGAGCATGATTCAGAAGGCGCTCTAATTCGAGGTAGCTGAAATGCCTATCTACGAGTACCGCTGCAGCGAGTGTGGCGTTAAATTCGAGAAACTGGTATTCAGGAGCGACGCGCCGGCTCCTGAATGCCCGTCGTGCAAATCGAAGAAAGTCAACAAAGTAATGTCCGTTCCATCCGTAGGAGGCGGCGGATCCTCAACATCGTTCGGGTCGAGTGGAGGAGGCGGTTGCGGTAGCCACAGCGGCTTTAGCTGAGCAGGTTGAGCCAGGCGTCGTGCACGCCTCCGATTTCTTGCGAAGAAATTGCCCCCCGGAGACGGGGGGTTTTTGTTAGGCGACAGGTCGCGCGGCTGTATAGGGGCACACCAGGCCAATGAGTGGCGATCAAGGACAACGTCTGATAAGATATCTTATGTCTACTTTATATGCTATAGAGGGGCCTGACCAAGGATCTCCAGCCTAAGCGGGACGTTCGCCACCCCCACCTCGGGAATTCATAGGAGCACCGATTTTCCGGCAAAGGGCATTCTTAATTGATAATTTTCTCTTTTATATTAGGCTATTACGCTGTTATTGCTCAAGTATTTTAACATGATACATCTTATATAATCCTTCCATTTCAATACATTAAAAATGCATAGCTAACTCATATACTTAGATAATATGCTATAATTGACTGGGCTTAAGG
>JAEMPZ010000178.1 GCA_022759065.1 Acidobacteriota bacterium
TCTTCATACTTCATACTTTTCCCCACTAACAGCCTGCCCTTAACGCCGACACGCCGACACACCGATACCGCATTTCTGCCACAGATGACACGGATGAACGCGGATAGGAAAGTAAGGTGTCAGGAGTCAGGGGTGCCCCAGCGCCTTGAAATATGCGTTTTTTTCTGGTAATATACTGCATTTGCGGGTGGTTTGTCGTCCATGCCACCCGCCCCAATCCCGCGATTGAAACGGGAAACGGAAGGCAAACGAACAGCATCTCCCTTGCCGAGCTTGGGAGCCAAGGAGCGAGAAATGGCCGCGGAACTGATGGAAATCGAAGTCGAAAAACGGGAAACATTCGGCAAGAAGGCCAGGAAGGCCGCCGTTTCAAAGGGCATGATTCCGGGCGTGGTATACGGCGAGGGTAAGGAGCCTGTTCCCATCACAGTGGATTCGAGGCGCATCATTCAGATTCTCAGGTCAGAGAAAGGAATGAACTCCCTGCTGCTTTTCTCGCTGAAAGGGACGAAGTCCAAGCGCCACGTCATGATCAAGGACTTTCAGATAGACCCGGTCAGCAACACCTTGATACACGCCGACTTCAAGCGCATTGACGTTGACAAGAAGGTTCGCGTCAGGGTGCCGATAGTCTGCGAGGGCGTTGCCTTTGGCGTAAAAAACCAGGGGGCAATCGTGGACATCATCCTCCGCGAAGTCGAGGTTGAGTGTCTTCCCACGGAAGTGCCCGACAAGCTGCGCGTTGACCTGACTCCTCTCAAAATGGGCGAAAGCGTCAAGGTGAGCGAGTTGAAGGTGCCTGAAACGATTCACATCCTGGCCGAGGACAAGAGCCAGCCGGTTGTCGTGGTGGCGGCGCCGAGGGTTGAAGCGGAGCCCGCTCCGGCAACCGAAGAGGCGGCCAGCATCGAACCCGAGGTCATCGGCAAGGGCAAGAAGCCTGAAGAGGGCGAAGAGGGCGCCGGTGAAGAAGCCGCCGCCGACAAAAAGGACAAGCCCAAGGACAAGGCTGAAAAGAAGAAGTAAGCTCGCCCCGGAGGAGCCATGGAGGCCGAGTTCCTTTTCGTGGGGCTGGGCAATCCCGGTTCCGAATACGAAGGCAGCCCGCACAACGCGGGCTTCGAAGCGGCAAAAAAGCTGCGGGCCCTTTGCAGGGGCCCGCGTTTTTCTGTCAAGGGCAACGCGCTTATATCATCATGCCGCTGGCGGGGTAACAGCGTTCTCGCGGCAATGCCTGTGACTTATATGAACAAATCGGGAGAAGCTGTTGCCGCTCTGCTACAGCGATTGGACCTTCCGCCGGAGAGGTTGATCGTTTGTTACGACGATCTGGACCTTCCTTTTGGCGCCGTTCGCCTCAGGCCCCATGGGGGTGCTGGCGGGCATCATGGCATGGAGTCCATCTTGGAACGCCTGGGCACCGACCGCTTTCCGAGGATAAGAATCGGCGTAAAGGATGACGGGATTGATAAGGCCGGCGTGGTTGATTATCTGCTGGCGCCGCTTGGCAAAGAGAGCCGGCAACTTTTGGAGGAGGCCGCATTGTGCGCGGCAAAGGCAGCGCTAGACGCCGTTTCCCTTGGGTGGAACAAAGCAATGTCAGCGCATAACAGGTCGTTTCCTGACGACCCAGGCGGCCAGGGGAGCGAAGCCGAGTCCAAAACTCCGCGGTGAGATTTGTGCCTCTCCGGCGATGTTGTCGCGCTTCCATCGCGGGATTGGGGGTAATTAGGGTGGCAATTCGCGACAAATTCCTGTAGAATCACCGTTATCGGCACTGGGAGCAGCCTTTTCGCGCGTGCTTGCTCCTTGTGACGCGACAAGAGGGGAGTGGCGGCTCGAATGGAAAGCTTCGAGGCTCTTCGCGATGAATGGCTAAAGGCGCTTGACGAAGCTCAGACCGAATCCGAGGTTCTTGAGCTCAAGGGGCGCTTTGTAGGCAAGAAGCGGGGCAAGATACAGGATCTGCTGATGCAGTTGAAGTCCGCGCCGCCCGAGGAAAGGCCGCTTCTTGGCCAGGCCGTCAACAAGCTGAAGGGTGATGCCGAGGCGGCGATCGAGGCGGCCCTAAAGCGGGTGCGCGCCAAGCGGACCCAGCTTGAACCAATTGACGTTACGCTTCCAGGCTTGCGGCCCAACGCTGGCCACCTTCACCCGATAACGAGGGTCCGCAGAGAAATAGAGGACATTTTTGTTTCAATGGGCTACGCTGTCGCGATGGGCCCGGAAGTCGAGGACCCGTACCATAACTTCGAGGCTTTGAACACGCCAGCCGACCACCCCTCCAGGGACATTCAGGACACTTTCTATCTTGAGGGCGGGCTCCTCCTTAGGACGCAGACCTCTCCAGTGCAGATCCGAACGATGGAGTCCAGGCGGCCGCCTATAAAAATCATCGCCCCGGGAAGAGTTTTCAGGAGAGATGACGATGTCAGCCATTCGCCGATGTTCTTTCAAGTCGAAGGGCTCGTCGTGGACCGCGGCATAACCATGAGCGACCTGAAGGGCACGCTGCTCCAGTTTTACCGTTCCCTGTTCCAGCGCGACGTGAACATACGGTTCAGGCCCTCCTATTTCCCCTTCACGGAGCCGTCGGCGGAGACCGATCTCTCCTGCGTGATCTGTTCAGGCGCCGGCTGCCCAGTATGCAAGCGCACGGGCTGGCTGGAAGTGGGTGGGTGCGGAATGGTTGACCCGGCGGTGTTTGCCTCGGTCGGGTATGACCCTGAAGAGTATTCGGGCTTTGCTTTTGGCCTCGGCATTGACCGGATGGCGATGCTGAAGTACGGCATTGACAACATCAAATACTTTTACGAGAACGACTTAGCTTTCCTGGAGCAGTTCTAGAATGCGATTCCCGCTATCTTGGATAGGCCAATATGTTGACTTGCCGGCGGACGAAGCGGCCGCCGCCAGGCTTTTCACGCTCTCGGGCAGCGAGGTCGAGGGCATGGAGGCCGTGGAGGGCGAAACCGTATTTGAATTTGGCATTACGGTGAACCGTCCCGACTGCATGAACGTCTACGGGCTCGCGCGCGAAGCCTCGGCGCTTCTCGAAAAGCCCCTGCGCGCGATCGAGGCCGGCTGCGCGGAAGATGTCGCTTCGGTTTCAAGCCTGACGAGCGTCACCGTCGAGGCCAAAGACCTTTGCCCCAGGTACAGGGCGCGGCTGGTCACCGGAGCGAGGGTTGGCCAAAGCCCGGCGTGGATGCAGAAAAGGCTCATTCAGTGCGGGCTCAGGCCCATAAACGCGGTGGTTGACGCGACGAACTACGTCCTTCTCGAAATGGGCCACCCGCTGCACGCCTTTGACCTCGCCGCGCTCAAAGAGCGCAGGATCGTGGTCCGCCGCGCCAGGGCCGGAGAGAAAATCACGACGCTTGACGGCTTTGAGCGCAAGCTGGGCCCTGAAATGCTTGTCATCGCTGATTCCGAGAAGGCGGCCGCGGTGGCCGGCGTCATGGGTGGCGCCAGCACCGGCGTTACGATGATGACCAGGGACATCCTGCTCGAAGGGGCGGTCTTTGATCCGGTGAACATCAGGCGCACTTCAAAAGCGCTCGGAATGCACACCGACGCCTCTCACCGTTTTGAAAGGGGCGTTGATTTCAATGGCCCCGAGGCCGCGCTGGATCTGTGCGCCCGGCTGATCACCGAGACATGCGGCGGGAAAGTGGCCAAGGGGACGATTGACGAGATCTCGGCGCCCAAGCTGCCCGTGACCGTGGCCATGCGACTGGACAGCGTGCGGAAGCTGATCGGGCTTGAGATCCCGCCGGAAAAGTGCGCTTCTATTCTTGCGCGCCTGGGCTTTCAGATCAAAAAGCGCGGCGAACGGCAGTGGGACGTGACGGTTCCAAGCTGGCGCGTTGACATCTCCCGCGAAGTTGACCTCGTCGAAGAAATAGTCCGGGTTAACGGGCTTGATGATCTTCCGGCCACGCAGCCAAGAGTGGTTGACCCGGTTGGCGGGCGCCCCTCATCCATTAGGGCGCAGGAGTCGCTGCGCGACTCGTTCAGGGCGGCTGGCTTTACCGAGATCATCCAGATGAGCTTCGGTGATCCGGCGATGGAAAAGATCGTCGAGCCCAACGTTGAGCCGCTTCGGCTCGCCAATCCCATGGCGGAGACTTCGTCGGCGTTGCGCACCACGCTTTCGGCGGGGCTTTTGGCCACCGCCAGGAAGAATCGCGCGCGCGGGGCGAGGCGCATGGCGCTATTTGAAGTGGGCGACGTGTTTTTGCCCGCCACCGATGGCGGCGTTTCTGAAGAGCCCAGGGCGGCCCTTCTTTTCTTCGAGGACGATCCTGCAAGGCGCTGGGGAGCGCCCTCCGAGCGGGGGCTTTTGCACTTGAAGGGCGCCATCGAGGAGGCCTTTGGCCGTTTTGGCTGCCAGATTGAATTCGTGCCGGAGGAGAGCGTTCCCTTCGCGAAGGGCCACGCTCTCTCAATGCTTATGGAAGGTTCGCCCGTGGGGCGCCTGGGAACGGTTGATCCAGCGCTTCTGGAGGGGTTGCTGTTGCGCGGGAAGGCCCACGCGGCGGAGTTTTCCCTCAAAGGCATGGAGCGTTTCAGCGGGCGGCTTCAGTTCAAGCCGTTTTCAAAGTTCCCGGCCATCATCCGGGATTTCTCAATAATCGTCCCCACAGGCGTTACGTGGGAGACGATCAAGCGGACCGTGGAGGGCCTTTCATTGGCTCATCTAGCCGCGGTCGAGCTGGTGGAAGTCTATCAAGGCGCCGAACTGCCGAAGGGCGCCAAGTCGTTCTCTTTTTCGCTGGTGTTCCAATCACTGGATCGCACTTTGGAGGAAAAGGACGTGTGCGACGTCCCTGCCACTGTGGAGAAGGCGCTCCGTGAAGCCGCGGGCGCAACCCTCCGTTCGGGAGAAAGCCATGCTGTTTGATGACGAAAAGAAACCGTCTGACCTGTTTGCCAAGCTTCGCCAGAAGATTCAGGAAGTGTCCGAGATAGTTCGCTCTCTTCGCGAGGAGAACGCCGCGCTCAAAAAGGAGTTGGAAGCGTGCAATCAGGAGAGCGCCAAGATCAAGAGCAAAATCGCCTTCTACGAGGGCGAGCGGCAGCAGTTGGAAGGCGTGGTCGAAGAGCTTTTGCGCGATTTTGAAAAGGTGGCTCAATGACGTCACGCGGGGACCATCTTCTGGAGCTTGTCATCCTTGGCCAGACTTATCAGGTCAGGGTCAAGGGCTCCGAAGCCTGGGCAAAAAAAGTTGGCACTCTGGTTGATGAGACTATGAGAGAAATCCAGAAGGGGACGCGCCTTTCAGACACGACCAAGATAGCCATCCTGGCGGCGCTCAACCTGGCGGACCGCATGCTGGTGCTTCAAGAGCGCCAGAAATCCTTGGAGGCCGAGCTGGAGGAGGTTTCCTCCGACGTGGCCAAGGTCATCAAGGAGGCCGCGGTCTAAGCTGCCAAGCCCGGGCGGTCCCCGCTTTGAATATGCGGAGGCATCCCGTGGTCATAACAATTCTCATAGCGCTTTGCGCCTTCATTCTTGGCGCGGCGCTGGCCGGACTGATAACCTTCCTTCAAAGAAGGGCGGACAGCAGGAGAGCCTCGTCCGAGGCGGCGCAAATACTGGCGGCCGCCAAGAGAGAGGCCGAGAACCTCGTCACGAACGCCGAGGTTCAGTCGCGCGAAAAGCTCCTTCTTAGAGAGCAGGAGCAAGAGCGGCTGTTTGCCGCCAAGCGCGAAGAGCTTTCGAAGCTCGAATCAAAGCTCGAAGCCGAAGAGGCTCGCATCGAAAAGGCTTCAGAGCAGGTTCAAAGCCGCCTCGCCACCGTGGCTGACCGCGAAAAGAAGCTCGCGCAGAGGCAGGAAAAGCTGGAACAGGAGGCGCGCGAAGTCGAAAGCGCCCTCGCCGTACACCGCGCCAAACTGGAAGAGATAGCCGGCATGTCGGCCTCGGCGGCCAAAGCCGAGTTGGTGCGGCAGCTGGAGGCCGACGCCAGGAAGGACGCCAGCCGCATCGTCCGGCGCATCGAAGAGAACGCGCGGGACAGCTCGAAGAGCCTTGCCCGCATGATCGTCCTGCAGGCGGTGGAAAAGACCGTTCCCTACCTTCCGCGCGAGGGCGTCATCTCCGTGGTCAAGCTGCCGAACGAAGAGATGAAGGGCCGGATAATAGGCCGCGAGGGAAGGAACATTCGGACCTTCGAGCGCATCACTGGCGTGGACGTCATCGTGGACGACACCCCTGAAATAATCATGCTCGCCTGCCATAACCCGGCGAGGCGCGAGATCGCCAAACTCACGCTCGAAAAGCTCGTCGAAGATGGGCGCATTCACCCGGCGCGGATAGAGGAACTGACCCAGAAGAGCCGCGAGACCATCGAGGAACACCTCACCGAGCAAGGCAAAGAGGCCCTCTTCCACCTCGGCGTATTCAACATGAATGAGCGGCTGGTCTCGCTCGTCGGGCGAATGAAGCTTAGAAGCGCCGGCGGGCGAAGCCTCCTGGAACACAGCATGGAGGTTGCCAAGATGGCATCGTACCTTGGCCAGTGCCTCGGCATCGCCGTGGAGCCGCTCAAGCGGGCGGGCATCCTCCACAAGATCGGCTTCGTCGAGGAGAGCCTCGACGACACGCACCCGATCATCGTGGCCTCGCAGCTCGCGAAGCAGTTCGGCGAATCGCCTACCGTCGTCAGCGCCATCGCCCACCTGCATCCCGACCACCCGTCGCCGCTGCCCGAAGCGCACCTGCTGGAAGCGGCGGAACGCCTGGCGCTCACCGCGCCGGGGGTCCACGACGAGGGGCTGGAGCGTTACGCCGAACACCTTGACAGCGTGGAAAAGCTTGTCATGGGCATGAAGGGCGTTGACAGGGCCTACGCCCTGAAGGCCGGACGCGAACTTCTCGTGATGGTTGACGCCAAAAGCGTGGACGACGAGGGCACCATCTGGCTCGCCAAGGAGATCGCCGAGCGCCTCGACCGCGAGGTCCGCTTCACCGGCCAGATCAAGGTCCAGGTCATCCGCGAAACCCGCGCCGTGGACTACGCCACGTGACGCGACATGGGAACGACAAAATGTTCCCAACCGTTGGCCGGTCATCGGTCGCGCAAATGCCGTCATTCTCGCTTGTCGAGAATCCGACGGCGCGGGAGGATTTACCACCAAGGCACCAAGACGCGAAGGAAAGATCTTCACCACGGAGGCGCAGAGACACAGAGAAGCGTTAAGGGAAAAGATGCAAGGCA
>JAEMPZ010000225.1 GCA_022759065.1 Acidobacteriota bacterium
AACTTGAGCACATTATCCTCCCGCGAGCCACCCGGACGCTAAGATTATATCTCTCACTTTCTCACTTTCTCACTTTCTCACTTTCTCACTTTCTCACTCTCTCACTTTCTCGCTTCCGCCTCTGGCTTCTAACGCCTATAGTTCCCTCAGCGCTTGGGCGATGGGCAGGCGCGCGGCGCGAAATGAGGGCAAAATGCCGCCCCAGAACCCCATGAACAGCGCGAACGCGACCCCTTCCGCCAGAAGGCCCGGAGTTATCCTGAAGGCGAAGGCAATCTGCGAGAAGGACTGCCAGTTGAGGGTCGAGGTGGTGACGCCATTGAGGGGCAGGGACGCCATGCATCCGGCCACTCCTCCAAGAAAAGCGATGAAGAGGGATTCGAGAAGAAACGCTATGACCACGCTGCCTGCCCCGAAGCCGAGCGCGCGCAGGGTCGCTATCTCCCTGGAGCGGGCGGAAACGGCCGAGTACATCGTATTGAAGGCGCCGAAAACCGCGCCCACTCCCATCACCCCCGCCACGAGAAACCCCAGGACTTTGATGAGCGCGGTCATCATTCTCGACTGGTTGGCATAGTATTCGTTCTCCCGCTGGGCGGAAACAGTGAGCCTGGGGTCGGCGGCGAGCGCGGCCTGAAAGCCCTTCAGCGCGGAAGGTTCCGTCAGCCTCACCGTCGCCGACGAAAAAATGTCCAGAGGCCGCTTGTAAGTCTGGTTCAGGACGGCGTTGTCGGCCCAAACCTCCGAATCGTAGGCGCTGCCTTTTGCATCAAGTATCCCCACGACCGTCCAAATTAGCCCGCCGAAGCGCGGGCGGTCTCCAAGCTTTAGTCCCTCGTACATGTCCGAGGCGTTGCGGCCAGCGACGAGCTCGGCCATGCCAGGGCGAAGGAATCTTCCTTGCGCGACTCGGATTCCCTGGTGCACTTCGAGAGCCATATCGGTGACGCCCCTGACCTGCGCCAGGGCATCGGCGCCGGAAGCTTTGTGCCGGAAGGCCGTGATCACGACCACCTCGCCGCTCGCCATCGCCCGGTTTCTTAAGTCGCGGGCCACTTGGGGCGCGTCGCTTATCACCCTGAGCTGGTCCAGCGTCACGACGCTCTCCATCTCGGTGCTGGCGCCGCCTCGCATGACGATGGCGTTTCGCGGCGAGCCGCTGTCCACAAGCGTGCGCTGAAAGCCGCGGGCGAGGGCAAGCATGGCGATAAAAACCGCCACGACGCCGGCGATGCCAAGCACCGCAACCAGGTTGCTCTTCCAGCGGGCGCGCACGGAACGCACGTTGTACAAGAGAGGGATAGTTGAATTCACTCATACCCTCCGCAGCGCTTCGACGATCCGAAGCCGCATGGCAAGCCACGCGGGAATGATGCCTGCCGCGGCTCCAAGTGCCAGTGTTACAGCGAGCCCCAGCGCCATCTTTCCGGCGGAGAGATAGAAAAGCGGCAGCATGCCGCCTGTCGGATCGCCGCGCAGAGTGTAAAGCTTGACGGCCGCAAGTCCGATGACTCCTCCCTGAATGGCGTAGCCCAAGGACTCGGCAAGCACGAGCCAGAGGACCGTGCCGTTCCGAAAGCCGATCGTCTTGAGCACGGCCAATTCCCCGGTGCGCTCTCGGACGGCCATAGCCATCGTGTTTCCGGTTACAAGAAGGAGGGTAAAGAAGACGACCGTCCCGATTACCAGGATTAGCAGCTTGATGTTTCCCATCTGCTTCACGAACCCTGACGCGAAGGCGCTCTCGGTCTCGGTCTTGGTCTCCCAGCTCGAGTTCGCGAACCGGTCGTCAATGGCCTTTGAAACATAGATGGCGCGGTCAGGATCCTTTACCCGTATGACGTACCATCCGACCATGCCTTTGCCCCACTGCCTTCGCTCTTCCAGATAGGCGCCGTGGAACCAGAATTGCGTTACGTCGTCCTCCTGGCGGTGTCCGGTGTAAATTCCGTCAACGTTGAACTCCCAGACCCCGCCGAAAATCGTGGCAATGATCGGGACGCGGTCGCCTATTTTGAAGCCGTACTTGGCGGCCGTGGCCTGCCCGATGACGCACCCTTCCCTGTCAGCGAGGAATGCGGACCACTGAGCCGGAGGGACTTTGAACTCGGGATAGACCCTGAGCCATGTATCGGTGTCAATCGCGAACTGGGGAAAGAAGTTCTTGTCATCCTGATACTTGCCCCCAAACCAGGAGGCGTAAGTCACTTCCTTCACGCCTGGCAACTGAAGCATCCGTTCCTTGTATGCGACCGGCAAAGGCATGATCAGGGAGATTTTATTTCGCGTAACAAGCCGGTCAGCTCCCGCCACATCAACCCCCTGGTTGAAGGCGGTTTGAATCGTGGCCAGAAGGCCGAAGAGAAAGAGAGCGACGGCGTAGGAACCTATTGTAAGAGTCGTCCTCACCTTCTTGCGCGCCATGTTGCGCCAAATCAGTGCAAAAAATTTCATCCTTCAACCTTCACGCTTCATGCTTCTTCACCGCCTCCACCAGGGCTCCCTTCTCAAGGTGCAGGAGGGTCCTGGCCCGCTCGGCGGCCCTTGGGTCATGGGTCACGAGAAGGATGGTCTTGCCGTAATCGGCGCATAGCCGATGAAGAAGGTCCATCACTTCGTCGGCGCTCGCCCGGTCAAGGTCGCCAGTAGGCTCGTCGCACAGCAGGAAAGTTGGATCGGCCACGATGGCCCGCGCTATGGCTACTCGCTGCTCCTGGCCGCCGGAAAGCTCCCGCGGGTAATGGCCGATGCGGTCCTTGAGGCCGACCAGCTCCAGCGCCGCCTCGGCGTGGGCGCGCCGCTCCGCCTTTGAAAGCCGGGTGAGAAGCAACGGCAGCTCGACGTTCTGAAAGGCCGTAAGCACTGGCATCAGGTTGTACATCTGAAAAATGAAGCCGACGTGCCTCGCTCGCCACGCCGTGAGCTTCGCCGCGCTCAATGCCGTGATCTCGTCGCCCGCCACGGTGATGCTTCCTGACGATGGCAGGTCCAGCCCCCCAAGGAGATTCAGGAGCGTGGTCTTGCCTGAGCCTGATGGCCCCATGAAGGCTACGAATTCGCCCTCCTCCACGTCAAGGTTCAGGCCCCGAAGCACGTGAACGGCCTGGCCGCCTCTGACATAGGCCTTGTCCAAGTTTCTTACCCTGATGAGCGATGTCCCGCCGCCATTGCCATCAATGCGAACCATTGCGAACCCCTTGCCGTGGCCTCATCCGCCGGAGACCTTCACCCGCTCGCCATCTTTCAGCCTGGCCGGACCGGAGATAACCACCGATTCGCCCGGCTGGACGCCCGAGACAACCTCCACCTCGCTCTCCAGCGTCTTCCCCAAGACAAGGAGGCGGCGCTGAAGGCGCTCGTTGGCAGCCACGTAGGCGGCCTTTGCCCCCGCCTCGTCGCGCACCGCCTCTTTGGGAATGATGGACAACGCCTCCGGCGCGCCCTTGGCCGGCGGCTCGGCCAGGAAAGCAACCTTGACGCCCATGTCCGGCAGGATCCTCGGGTCCAGTTTGTCAAAGGATATGCGAACCTTCACCGTAGCCTTCTGCCGGTCAGCCGATGGGATAACGGTCCTGACTGCCGCTGGAATCTGCCAGTCCGGATAGGCGTCCAGCGTGGCCATCACCTTTTGGCCCGGGGCCACCTTGGCGATATACGACTCGTTGACGTCAACTTCGATTTCCAGGGAACTCATGTCCACGATGGTCGAGATGCCGGTGCGGGTGAAACCTCCACCGGCGGAGATGGGCGAAACCATTTCACCGGGCTGGGCGTCTTTGGAAACCGCCATGCCGGCAAAAGGGGCGCGAACGGTGCAGTTGTCCAAGTCCTGCTTGGCGATTGCGATTCTCGCCCGCGCGGCCTTGACTTGCTTTTTTGAGCCTTCGAGCCTGGCGTCGAGCGAAGCGGCGGCGGCTCGCGCGGTATCGAGCGTCTGCTGGTCAATGAAGCCGCCCTCGCGCAAAGACTCGTACCGGTCGAGCGTCTTGTGGGCTTCGTTCGCCTGGGCCGCGAGGTCTGGGACGGAGGCCTCGGCAACCGCCAAATCGGCCGTGGCCGCGTTAAAAGCGGCGAGGAGGTCGGAATCGTCGAGCCGCGCAAGCACCTGGCCTTCCTCGACGCGCATCCCCTCGTCCACGAATATCTCCTTCACCCGCCCGGTGATTTTGGCCGCCACGGTCGCCTTCCGGCGCGGCGTGACGTAGCCGCTGGCGTTTAGGACCGTAAGGCCTTCGGCTCCGCCGGCCGGCCTGGCCTGCGCCACCGTTACAGTTGGTTTTTTTGAAGCTGCTACAAACAGAACCAGCAGCACTATCACGGCCCCGGCTACAGCGGGCCAGAGCCAGCGCCCGCGGGATGCGCCCCCGCCGCCAGATCTCGCAAAGGCGTCAAGCCTCAGTGATGAAATGTCCGCCGGTCCCTTTTGATTCGTGTCCATTGATTCTCCCCTCGCGGCAGCCGCCACGCCTAATTTTAAACGGCGAAACGATGAAATTGTTTCGAGTTCGCCAAACCATAGCCCCAAAAACCAGAAGACGCAATGGGATTGGGCTCCCCATTTCCGATATAATAGCTTTTTATCCGGCGCGGAGCGAGTCCTCTAACTGTCCGGCGCCGCTTTTATTGGAGCCGCATGTCAGAGCGTCTTTTGGAAAATGGTTCACTGACCCCCGCGATGCGGCAATGGCGCGCCTTCAAGGATCGCCATCCGGACAAGATCGTCCTTTTCAGGATGGGCGATTTCTACGAGATGTTCGGCGAGGACGCGCGAGTTGCTTCAAAAGCCCTCGAACTCGTGCTTACGACGCGGGACCGCGACAAGCCCGACCCGGTGCCGATGTGCGGCGTGCCCCACCACGCGCTCAACGCCTATCTCGCCAAGCTCCTCAAACAAGGTTTCAAGGTGGCGATCTGCGACCAGACAGAAGACCCGTCTCAGGCGAAAGGCCTCGTCAAGCGAGACGTGACAAGGGTCGTTACCCCGGGAACGGTTCTTGAAGAGGGCATCGTCGAGGGCCGCGAGCCTGTTATCCTGGCCTCGTGGCGCTCGCGCGGAAATGAGGCCGGGCTTGCTTGGGCCGATCTCTCCTCCGGCGACGTGCGCGTTTCTTCGGGCCCGGTGGAGGAGATGAGCGACCGCCTTCGCGGCCTGGGGTGCAAGGAGATCCTCCACGCGGGCGGGGACGTTCCACCGCTTGAGGGTGAGCAAGCCGTTTTGACCCTCGTGCCCGACGACCTTTTCGACGGGCGCAAAGCTCCCGAAAGGCTTGCCCGCCTGCTCGGGCTCCCGGCCGCGCTGCCCGGGATTCCCTCCTCCCCCGAATTGCTGGGGGCGCTTTGCGCGCTTCTGGATTACGCGCGGCAAATGGGTGGAGCTCCCATGCGGATGCCCGCCCTAGAAAGCAAAAGCTCGGTTCTTTTCATGGACGAAGCGACGCGGCGCAACCTGGAGATAACGTCCAACGCCGAGAATGGCGGGCGCGAAGGCACGCTGCTTGAGGCGCTCGACGAGACGCGGACGCCGATGGGGGCAAGGCTCCTGTCCGAGTGGGCCGGGCAGCCTTCCGCCATCATGGAAGAGATTCTCGAAAGGCAGGATCAGGTTGCCGCGTGGGTTGACAACCCGCAGGCGCTCAGGCGGTTTCGCGAGGCGCTTAAGGGCTATCCCGACCTAAGCCGCATAGTGGCGCGCTTCAACGCCAACATCGCCTCCCCCAGAGACGCTGGAGCCTTGCGCGAGGCGCTGGCGCGCCTGCCGGAAGCAGCCGCGGCCTGCCGCGAGGCCGGCGAGATTCCTGGCAGGGAGGCCGCGAAGCTCCCCATGTTCGAGGCCACGAGGGCGCTTCTAGAAGCCGCGCTCGTGGAAGCCCCTCCGCCCCACGCAAGGGAGGGGAACATTTTTGCGCCTGGGTACAACGCCGAACTGGACCGGCTGAGGCTCTTGGCCGGTGATGCCCATGGGGCGATCTTGCGGATAGAGGCGCGCGAGCGCGAGGCGACGGGCATAACATCGCTGAAAATCCGCTACAACAAGGTCTTCGGCTATTTCATGGAGGTTAGCAAGGCCAATCTTGCCAGGATACCTTCGCATTACGAGCGCAGGCAGACCCTGGTCAACGCGGAGCGTTTCGTCACGCCGGAGCTTCGAGAGCTTGAAAGCCAGATACTGTCGGCCCGAGAAAAGAGCGAAGCTCTTGAGGCTGAGCTTTGGTCCGCCCTCTGCGAACAAATTCGCGGCGAGCTGGAGGCCATGCGCGACGCGGCGGCGTTGCTGGCGCGGATGGACGTGCTGGCTGGTTTTGCATTCAGGGCGCAGAAGCGCGGCTATGTGAAACCAATCATGGTCGAGGAACCGATTCTCGATATCGCCGACGGGCGCCATCCGGTCCTCGAATCGGACGAGCGCCACCAGCCCTTTGTCCCAAATCCCACCCACATGGATACAAACGGCCGCCAGATCACCATCTTGACCGGTCCCAACATGGGCGGCAAATCCACCTACCTCCGCCAGAGCGCGCTCATCTGCGTCATGGCGCAGATGGGCTCGTTCGTGCCCGCCTCCAAGGCGGTCGTGGGCGTGACCGATCGCCTCTTCTGCCGCGCCGGAGCGGGCGACAGCCTGCGGCGCGGGCTTTCGACTTTCATGGTGGAGATGACCGAAACCGCCGCGATTCTTCGCAACGCCACGAACAGGTCGCTCGTCTTTCTCGACGAGGTCGGGCGGGGCACCAGCACCTACGACGGAATGGCGATAGCCTGGGCCGTGGTAGAGGCGCTGCTCGGCCCATCAGGAATCGGCTGCCGAACGCTTTTTGCGACCCACTACCACGAGCTAACCGAGCTTGGCCGCACGCGGCAGGGCGTCGCAAACCTGACGATGGCGGTCAGGGAGAACGCCGGCAAGGTGGTTTTCTTGCGCTCGGTCGAAGAGGGGGCGGCGGACAAGTCCTACGGCATCCACGTTGCCAAGCTTGCCGGCGTGCCGGAAAAAGTGGTCGCCCGCGCGCGCGAAGTCCTTCTGGGCCTCGAAGCCCGCCGAGAGCCGCTTGGCGCCGCCAACCCTCCAAGCCAGCCCAAGCAGCCGAGCCTTTTCGATGAGGCTCCCGCCGAAACGGATGTCCTTCGCCTCATCCGCCAAAGCGAACCCAACGCCATGACGCCCATCGAAGCACTCGCCCTCCTCGAAAGCCTCAAGCGCAAACTGTCGTGACGCCT
>JAEMPZ010000089.1 GCA_022759065.1 Acidobacteriota bacterium
GTAGCACAACCGTCGCCGAAGGCACACCCACTTCCATCGCGGAATTTCGGGTAGACGGCAGGTTGATTGTTGAGCGCAAGAGCCTGCATGATTTCGCCATATCCGTATTGGACGGCAGGCTTTTCTCTCAAGCCGCGCGACTTGCCGGCTCAACGATTCCATCGGTGCTGATTTTGGAAGGGACTGGGGCTGACCTGCGCGCCAGCGGCATCAGCAGGGTAGCTCTGCAGGGGGCGCTCGTCAGCATCTCCCTGGTCTTTCGCATTCCGGTCCTCCGATCGGCGGCCCCGGAGGAAACCGCTCATCTTATGCTTTACTGCGCCAATCAGATGCGCGCCGCCGCAAAGGGCGCCCTGCCCCTTCACCGGCACCGCCCAAAAGGGAAACGCCGCACCCAGCTTGCTATTCTTCAAGGGCTCCCTGGCGTTGGCCCCAAACGCGCCAATGCGTTATTGGAGAAATATAGGACGGTCGAGGCAGTTATCCAAGCCACCTCCGAGTCCATCCAGGAAATTCCAGGCATCGGCAGAGAGACGGCCGAGGCCATTCGCTGGGCGGTTACCGAGGCAGCAGCCAAGTTCGGTGAGTAAAGGAGAATCAATGGAAAGCCGTATTTTTTCGCCCGCGAGACCTGGCATTCATTGGGCCATGCACGCGGCGAGAAATAGCGTCATCGCGGCAGCTCCGTTGGACGCTCGTCTCTTTTAATTGGATAATGAGCGCTGGAGGGGCCGAAGCGGCGCCCGCGATAGGAGGGAAATGGCATGAAAGAAGTCGTGATTGTTTCGGCGTGCAGGACGGCCATCGGAGCTTTTGGTGGCGCGCTAAAGGATTCGAACTGCGCCACATTGGGCAGCGTCGTGATGAAGGAGGCGATCAAGAGGGCCGGAATTGAAGCGGGCATTATTGATGACGTGCGCTTCGGCTGCTGCATGGAACCTGCCGACACGCTGAACGTAACGCGCGTGGCGGCGCTCATGGCGGGCATTCCTGAAACGGTTACCGCGGTGACGATAAACCGCGTCTGCATCTCCGGAATGGAGGCGGTTATCTCCGGCATGGCGATGATCCAGGCTGGCATGGCCGATGTCATTCTAGCCGGAGGAATGGAGCACATGTCCGGCGTTCCATATTCGGTTCCGGGCGCGCGCTGGGGCTGCCGCCTTCAGGACCAGGTCTTTTCCGACGACCTGATTCACGCGCTTTACGCCGGCTCGCACCTTTTGCCCGGCCTCGAAAAGGGGCCTGTCAAAGAGGGCGGCGTCGTCGAGATGTACCGTGGGAAGCCTTATATAATGGGCGTTACGGCGGAACTGATAGCCGAGATGTACAACCTGAGCCGCGAGGAGATTGACGAGGTCGCGCTCAGAAGCCACAACAGCGTCGAGCGGGCCACGAAGGACGGCAGCTTCAAGGAAGAGATCGTTCCCATCGAGATTCCGCAGAAGAGGGGAAAGCCGCCGATAATTTTTGACAAGGACGAGCAGTTCCGCCCCGGCCTGACGATGGAGGCGCTGGCTCAGATGCCGCCGGCGTTCATTCCAAAGACGGGGAAGACTACCGCCGGAAACTCCTCGGGCATCAACGACGGCGCGAGCGCGATGATAATCATGTCCGCAAAGAAGGCGAATGAGCTGGGGCTGAAGCCCCTGGCCCGGATCAAGGCGATAGGGCGCGGGGGCTGCCACCCGGCAGTCATGGGACTGAGCCCCGTCCCTGCGGTCCACAACCTTCTTGCCCGCTCCGGCATGAAGCTTTCCGATTTTGAATTGATCGAGGTGAACGAGGCGTTCGCCGCGCAGTATCTTGGCTGCGAGCGGGAACTTGGCCTTAACCGCGAGATCGTCAACGTAAACGGCTCGGGAATCGGCCTCGGCCACCCGGTTGGTTCCACTGGCTGTCGCATAATGGTGACGCTGCTTTACGCGATGAAGAAGCGAGGCAAGAGCCTTGGAATGGCGACGCTCTGCGGCGGAGGCGGAGTCTCGATGGCCACGGTGCTGGAAATGATTTGACGAGGGGCCATGGACGAAAAGTTCAGGCAGACCGTTGCTTCAATACGGGAAGAGATTCGCGACTGGTCCAGTGATCGCATCTGGTGGTGGCGCGCGCCGATTGTCGCTTGGTGTCTCTATATCGCGATCCGCCACCTGGCCGACCCTTTGTACACGAGCCTCTTCGGCGGTTTGAACCTTGGCATCCACGAGGCTGGCCACCTCGTTCTCTCCTTCATGCCTCAATTCATCATGGTGGCGGGCGGGACGCTCTTCCAGTGTGCCGCGCCAATAGTTTCAGCGTGGCTTTTCCTGCGCCAGCCCGACTACTTCGCCGTGCCCTTCTGCGGCGCGTGGTTGAGCGACAACCTATACGGCGTCGCAACGTACATGGGCGATGCGCGCGCCATGGAGCTTCCCCTCGTCTCGGTCGGTGGCGGCGAAGTCGAGCACGACTGGAACTACATGCTCGACACGCTGGGGCTCTTGAATTTCGATACGGCGCTCGCCACCGTGGTGCGCATCACCGCCTTTGTTTTAATGGCCGCATCGCTTGCCGGAATGGCGTGGGTGGTTGTCACCATGGCGCAAAGCAAGCGGGCGCAGGGGTAGGGAGGAGCCAATGAGCAAAAGCAAACGGCGCAGGCGCATGAAGAAAATAGCGATGAAAGCCGGGCTTGCTCCCGGAACCCTTGTCCACATAGGCGAAGCACGGACGGACAAAGTAAAAATGGAGGTCATTGATTACAGCGAGGCCTCCTTTGAACAAAAGGCGATTGAAAGAGTCGAGGAATGCTTCCCCTTCAAGGCAAGGCCCACCATAACCTGGGTAAACATTGACGGCGTCCACGACATCGGAATCATAGAAAAAATTGGAAAGGAGTTCAGGATAAACGATCTTGTCCTTGAGGACATCGTCAACACGGAACAGAGGCCGCAGGCCAAGGATTTCGGCTCTTTTATTTTTATCGTCTTGAAAATGGCGAAATACGACCCCGCCGACGACGAACTTCTCACGGAACAGGTGAGCCTTGTTGTAGGATCAAACTTTGTCATCTCTTTTCAGGAGGGAAAAGAGGGCGATGTTTTCGGCTCCGTGCGTGAAAGAATCCGCGCCGGCAAGGACCGCATAAGAAAAATGGGGGCGGATTACCTCGCCCATGCCCTTATGGATGCATCCGTTGACAGCTATTTCACGGTTCTTGAACAAATCGGCATGAAGCTCGAAGACGTAGAGGATGAAACGCTCAATCATCCAACGCCCAAGACGCTTGAACAGATTCACAAGCTGAAAAGAAATCTGATCTTTCTGAGGAAGGCCGTCTGGCCCGTCAGAGAGGTCGCGAGTTTCCTGGAACGAAGCGAATCGCCGCTGATTGAAAAAACCACGAAGATATATTTCAGGGACATTTTTGACCATTCCCTCCAGTTGATTGACTTAATTGAAACCTTCAGGGACGTGGCGGCGGGAATGCTTGACATTTACCTCTCCAGCCTCAGCAACAGGATGAACGAGGTGATAAAGGTTTTGACGATAATATCCACGATCTTCATCCCCCTGACCTTTCTGGCGGGGCTTTATGGGATGAACTTCAAAAACATGCCCGAGCTCGGCTGGCGCTTCGGATACTACGGCGTCTTGGCGTTGATGGTGGCCATAGTTGTCTTCATGCTCTTTTTTTTCAAAAGAAAACGGTGGATTTAAAAAACAGCCTTTGCCCTCATCCAACATCTCTCATCTATCATCTCCTTTTGTACCCTTTGTGCCTTAGTGGTGTGACAAATGTTCTTTTGATTGCGTCTTGTTGTCAGCCGCCTGGGCCATTATTTTCTTGAGCAGCTCGGGATCCTTGGGCAAGAGGTCCACGCCGGGAAGGCGCGGCGTCAGCTCGGCCCAACGAGGCTCTTTCTCGAAGACGGCCTTGAAGATGGGCAGCGATTCTTCCAGATGGCCGTTGGAAGCAAGCGCCACTGCTTCCCAGTAGGGAAGTTCCTGAACTTCCGGAGCGAGGCGCGCGGCTTCGGCATACTCCTTCAAAGCTTCGTCCAATTTGCCAGCGGCGGTCAGGTCGTCCCCGGCCGACGCGTGGTTGTAGGCTCGCTGCAAGCGAACGAGGCGGCGAAGCTCTTGAAGCGGAGCGGGGTTGTCCTCGACGCGAAGGTTGAAGACGGTGTCGGCCCAGGGCTTTCCCGTTGATTGTCCTTTGACTACTAGAATGGCGGCCGATTGCATGCCTCTTATGTCGCCGCCGACGGACTGCGCGGCGTCAAGGGCGGCCAGCATTCTTTCGGCGAGATCGCCCTTCGCTTCGCGGTAGGCCTTGGCCATCGCTGGCCACACTTTGGCGTTCTCCATGAGGTTGGCTTCGACTGAAAACTGCTCCCCGATTTCGTGGCCCGCCGCGGGAATGCATTTGGCGCCCGTGTGGACCGCGATGCGGCCCTTGGCGTCAATCATCGCCACCTGGCGAACTTCCCGGCCGTCGTCCCCGGCGAGCAACGATTTCAAGGCGTCTGGAGCGCTTTTCCCAGCGCGCATGAGGTCGAGCCCGAGTGGGCCGTAAGACTGGTCAACAAAGGACTGCGTGGCGACGGCGCCGACGCCCGCTTCGGCCCAGGGAACCGCCGAGCCCACGGAGAACCAGTGAGATTGGACGGCGACGCCCATTTCGCCCGTCGCCGGGTCTCTTGCCACGATTGAGAATGTGAAGGCCCGTGGCGCGGAGGCTTGCGCCATCACTGCCGTTCCAACGAGAATCGCCGCTATTGAACAAAACAACCTGTCCATGGCAAACCTCCCTATTTCTTCTCCTTCTGCATCTTGTCGAGAAGGGCTTCCATCTGGTCCATGGCGCGGTTCATCGCCTTCATGGTTATGTCGAATGGGGCGTCTGTCGTCATGTCAACGCCGGCTATCTTCAGCTCGTCTATGGGCGGCATCGAGTCCCCGAGCGTGAGGAACTTGCGGTAGTTCTGTACCGCGCCGGGCTTGCCTTCCAGCACCATCTGTGACAGCGCCGTCGAGGCGGTGAGCGAGGTGGCGTAGGTGAAGACATAGAAGTTGTAATAGAAATGCGGAATGTAGGCCCACTCGCTGTAGCAGACCGGGTCTATGACGGTGACGCCCTCCTTGGCTCCGTAGTAATCTTCAAGGATGCCTTTGTAAACCTCGTTCAAACGGTCGCCCGTGAGCGGCTCGCCCTTCTCGGTCAACTCGTGGATCTTCAGCTCGAACTCAGCGAACTGAGTCTGGCGGAAGAGCGTCTGCCTGAGCCCGTCAACGTAGCTTCCCAGAAGGAAGAGCTTCATCGCGTCGTCGTTCGTGTGCTTCAGCATGTAGTCGTTGAGGAGGTTCTCGTTGAAGGTGCTGGCCACCTCCGCCACGAACGTCGTGTAGTCGCACGTGGCGAAAGGCTGCGTCCCGTTGGAGTAGAAGCTGTGCATCGAGTGGCCGGCCTCGTGGGCGAGGGTGGAGACGTCCTCGTAGGTGCCGTTGAAGTTGAGCAGCATGAAAGGATGGACGCCGTAGGCCGCGCAGTTGCTGTAGGCCCCGCTGTGCTTTCCAGGATAAGGATAGAGGTCAACCCATCGGTTGTTGAAGCCGTCCCTTAGCGTTTTCACGTAGTCGTCTCCCAGAGGAGCGACCGCCTTGAGAGTCAGGTCCATCGCCTGCTCCGGCGTATATGTGGCGTCAACCTCTTTGACGACCGAGGCGTAGAGGTCGCTGTAGCGAAGCTCCGGCAGCCCCATCATCCTTTGTCTGAGCTTGAGATAACGGTGGAGCGTCGGGAGGTTCTTGCGCACGTTCTTGATCAGGTTTTCATAAACGGCCACTGGGATATTGGGGCCGTCGAGCGCCGAGGCGAGGCAACTGTCGTAGTGGCGCGCCTTCGCGTTGAACCAGTCCTTTTTGCACTCGCCGTTCAGCATGGCGCCGAAGGTGCCGCGGAACTGATCGAGGTTTCCGAAGAACGCGGAAAAAACGTGTTCTCGGTCCCAGCGGTTCGAGGAGGCGCGGTAGTTCGTGTAGGCCGAAGCGTCGAGGCGCACGGTTTCGCCGTTCGACAAGACGACCGAGGGGCGCGGAATCTCGGCATCGCTGAAAAGAGTGTAGACCGATTCCGGCGTGTCGTACATAAGGCTCGCGTCGGCGAGAAGCTTCTCCTCGGCCGGCGAGAGCGTGTGCGCTTTCATGCGGAGAATGTCGTCGAGCACCGGCTTGTACATCGCGAGCCCGGGCTCCTCCTTCAAGAAGGCGGCTATCTTCTCGTCCGGAATGGCCAGGATTTCGGGGTCAACCCAAGCCATTTTGCCGGACAAATCAGAACCCATCGGCCCCATCGCCTGGCGCATCGCCAGCGCGTCCGCGTTGCCTACATCCAGGTCGGATTTTTGCATCGCGTAGGCGTCAAGGCGGGCCAGCTCTTCTCTCAGCGAAAAGATGAAATCGAGGCCGGCCTTGAGCTTCGTGGCCGACAAGCCCAGCGTGCCCTTGTACTTTTCCAGCTCGGCGCTCTTGGCCTCCAGGTTCCGCTTCGCCTGCTTCCAGGCGGCGTCGCTCGGATAGATGGCGGTCAAATCCCATTTGTAGCGGTCCGGGACCTTGGCCGGGTCCACGGCCAGCGCCGGAACCAACAGCGCGGACAGAATTGCGGCCAGCATGACGGTGCGAGCGGTGTTTTTCATGGCATTCCCTTTCTTTAACCTTGCGTAAGGTTTCCTTTGCGCGTTAAGCTTCGCCCGCGCCTCGCGGGCAAGCCTATACCTTAGCGCCGAAACGAGATGCGCGCAAGGGGAGGGGGAAAAGCCATTCACCACAAAGACGGAAGGGCACAAAGGGAAGATGAGAGATGAGGGATGATGGATGAAGGCAAAGATTGCGCCCAGCGTTGAATTAAGCCTGCCGTAGTTTGCGTGATGCGCGGCCACAAAGGGAAGATTCTCACCACAGAGATCACAGAGGACACAGGGGAAGAACAAGCCAATTAACCGCAGATGAACACGGATGAACACAGATAGAAAAGTAAGGCGTCAGGAGTTAGGAGTCAGGCGTGCCGCGGCGATCTTGCCCTCATCCCTCATCTATCATCCATCATCCGCAATTCTAACAGGGAGGACAGGGAGGTCAGGGAGGAAAGTCAGGCGTCAGGGGTTAGGAGTCAGGAGTAAGACGT
>JAEMPZ010000092.1 GCA_022759065.1 Acidobacteriota bacterium
TTCATCTCTCATCCGTCATCTCTCATCTGTCCTTTGTGCCCTTAGTGCCTTTGTGGTGAGAATGTCTCTTCTCCTACGCGAAGTGGCAGGCGACGTGGTGGCCGGGGGCTATTTCGCGCAGCTCCGGGGGCTCGGCGGCGCAACGCTCTTGGGCCATGGGGCAGCGGGGGTTGAAACGGCAGCCCGAGGGCACGGCGGTGGGGGAGGGTATTTCACCGGCGATGGGGGCTTTGGCGCGAGGCGCATCCGGGTCTGGTTCTGGAACCGCCGCGAACAGCGCTTTCGTATAAGGGTGGAGCGGCCTGGCGAAAAGCTCCCCGGTCGCGGCCGTTTCGCAGAAGCGGCCCAGGTACATGACAGCCACCCGGTCGCTTATGTTTTCCACGACCGGCAGGCCGTGGGCGATGAAAAGGTATGAAAGCCCCAGTTCATCCCGCAAGTCGCGAAGCAGATTGACGACCTGCGCCTGGACGGAAACGTCGAGGGCGCTGACCGGTTCGTCCAAAACGATCAGCTTGGGCGAAAGCGCAAGGGCGCGGGCGATGCAGATGCGCTGCCTCTGGCCGCCCGAGAACTCGTGAGGATATCGCTCCGCGTCCGAGGGGGCGAGCCCGACCTGCCGCAAGAGTTCCGCCACCCTCTCCCGCCTTTCTTTCCTTCCGCCAAGCTTGTGCACCAGGAGCGGCTCCTCGATTGAAGCTCCGGCCGACATTCTGGGGTTCAGGCTTGAGTACGGGTCCTGAAAAACCGCCTGCATGTCGCGGCGGGCGCTGCGGAGTTGCCGGCCTTGAAGCGCAAGCCAGTCCTCGTTGTCAAAAAAAATTGTCCCCGAAGTAGGCTCTTCAAGCCGCAGCACGCACCTTGCGAGCGTGGTCTTTCCCGAACCCGATTCGCCGACGACGGCGAAGACTTCGCCTTCTGATATGTCGAAACTCACTCCATCAACCGCGCGAACGGCCGCGGGGGCCCGCCCAAAGAGCCGCTTCCTCGCCTGAAAGTGCTTAACGACTTCTCGCACCTGAAGCAGCGCGCGCTCGCTCATTGCTAGGCCTCCAAATTCCGCGATTGAAAGATCGCGCCATCGGCAGGTGAAAGGCCATTTTGGTTAAACGACGTATCCATAACCATTTAAGGGCACCGTTCTGGTTCAATCACGGGATTGGGGCCGCCATGCTGAATGGACAACGGACCAGATGCAAAGGTTCCACCGCGAGCAGGTCGGGCACCGAGGCTTGGCACTCAGCGCGAAATAGCGCGCAGCGCGGCCCAAATGCGCACCCCGGCGGGCGCATGCCCGGAGGCGGCACCGCGCCGGGAATTGCCTTGAGCCGCCCTTTGGCGCCGCGCCTCGGCACGCTTTGCATGAGGCCCCTCGTGTAAGGGTGAAGCGGGCGCTTGAACAATTCCCGGACCGGTGCTTCCTCCACTATTCTTCCGCTGTACATCACGTAGGCCCTTTGCGCGAAGCGGGCCACGACGGAGAGGTCGTGGGTGATCAGGAGGACCGCCAAGCCGAACGCTTCTCGCAGGTGGTCCAAAAGGTCGAGCAGCTGCGCCTGCACCGTCACGTCCAAGGCAGTGGTCGGCTCGTCGGCTATGAGCAGCGACGGGCGGCACGAAAGCGCCATGGCCAGAAGCGCGCGCTGGCACATGCCGCCGCTCAACTGGTGAGGGTATGAGTCCATTATTCTGGAAGGATCGGGCAGCCTCACTTCCGCCAAGAGTTCCATCGAGCGCGCGCGTGCCTCGCGCCACGAGAGCTGTTTGTGGGCGCGAAGCGCCTCGGCTATCTGAAAGCCGACGGTCATCACGGGGTTCAGGGCGGCGACCGGTTCCTGAAACACCATGGCCATTCGGGCGCCCCTGATCCCGCAAAGCTCCTTCTCGCCCAGTTTTCCCATGTCTCTGCCTTCGAACCAGACCGACCCGCCGCTCATTTTTAGAGGCGGAGGCAAAAGCCTGAGCGCGGCAAGCGCGGTAAGGCTCTTTCCGCACCCCGACTCGCCGACCAGGGCCACCGCCTCGCCATCGCGGACGGCCAGAGATAGGCTCTCCACCGGACGAACCTCGCCCTTCTCGCTGGGGAGGCTTATGGTCAGGCCCCTTATGTCCAGAATGTCCGTCATTTCACCCAGACCGATTTTATGTTGACGAATTCGCGTATGCCGTACAGGCCGAGTTCCCGGCCATACCCCGAAGCCTTCACGCCGCCGAATGGAAGCCTCGGGTCGCTCTTCACGATCCCGTTTACGAAAACGGCTCCCGACTCGATGCGCCCAGCAAGAACTTTCCCCATCTCCGCGTTGCCGGTCCAGATGCTGGCGCCAAGGCCGAAGCGCGAACGGTTTGCCAATTCAATGGCGTGAGAAGCGTCCTTGGCTCGAACGACGGCGCCAACCGGGCCAAAAATTTCCTCCTCGAAGGCCGGATTACCGGGAACGACATCGCACAAAACGGTGGGCGAGTAATAGCAGCCCTTGTCGCCCAGCCGCTTGCCTCCAAGAGCCAGCCTGGCCCCTGCGGCGACCGAGCGTTTAACTTGGCCCTCGAGCTCCATAAGCAGATCCTTTCGCGCCAGCGGGCCGAGGTCGCTCTTTCTGTCCATTGGGTCTCCAACCTTGAGGCGCCCCATCGCGGCGACGAAGGCCTTTTCAAACCGCTCCGCCACCTTTTCCTCGACGATAAAACGCTTGGCCGCGATGCACGACTGCCCCGCGTTGATGCAGCGCGCGACGGCTGCCTGGGCGGCTGCTTCCTCTATGTCAGCGTCGTGAAGGACGATGAAAGGATCCGAGCCCCCCAGTTCAAGCACCGTTTTCTTCAATGCGGAGCCGGCTATCGCGGCCACGGACTTCCCGGCCGGCTCGCTTCCCGTAAGCGTCACGGCCTTCACCTCGTCGTGGCGTATGACGGCTTCGACAGCGCTTCCTGGTATCATCAGGGTCGTAAAAACCCCCTCGGGGAAACCTGCGCGCATGAAAATCTTTTCTATGGCCAGGGCGCAGCCTGGCACGTTGGATGCGTGCTTCAAAAGCCCGACGTTCCCCGCCATCAGATTTGGAGCGGCGAAACGGAATACCTGCCAGAAGGGGAAGTTCCAAGGCATGACGGCCAGCACCGTTCCCAGCGGGTCAAAGCGGACGAAGCTTTCGGAGCCGTCGGTCGCCGTCTTCTCGGCCGCGAGAAGGCGCTCCGCGTTGTCGGCGTAATACTCGCATACCCAGGCGCACTTGTCGGCCTCGGCCTCGGCTGAGGCGAGCGTCTTGCCCATCTCCATAGTCATCAAGCGCGACCAGGCGCCGCGCGATTCGCGAAGGACGCGCGCCGCGCTCTTCATCAATATGGCCCTCTTTGAAAACGGGGTCTCCCTCCAGGCCAGAAAAGCCTTGCCCGCGCGGGCTATCAGGCGAGCCACGTCTTCGGGGCCGTGTTCCGGATATTCCTGAATGACCTCGCCGGTCGCCGGATTGATCGCTCTCATTGCTTCTCCTCCCGCGGCCATTTTAACTCTGAAGAAGGAATCCGCGCCACTGTCACCTATGCTTGCACATACCTGTCCAAAGTCATTTCTTCCAGGCAAGGTCCGCAATTTGGAAGGGATGGCCTGGGAAATTATTTTGGACGGCAGTGATTCTTGTATTATACTAAAAAAGGTGAGGCGATGAAGACAAAGCGCGCGCAGAGGTACGGTTTTTGCTCGGGGGTCAGGGTCGCCGACATAAAGGTTCGGCGGTTCGCGGCCAAAGGCGGGAATGGCGCCATCCTGGGGCAGGTCGTCCACAACGAACGCGTGGTCGAGGAGATGGAGAAGCTCGGCGTGCGAACGGTCCATTCCCTCGAAGAGGTAAAGGAGCCGGTCATCGTCTTCTCGGCCCATGGCGTTCCGCCTTCCTACCACGAGAAAGCCAGGGCCCTCGGGCTGGAAATCCTGGACACCACCTGCAAGTTCGTCTATGACATCCACAAGGAGTCGCGCAAGGCGCTGGAGGGGGGCGCCCACCTTGTCTTCATCGGCGACCCGAACCACCGCGAGGTGGTCGGTTACACGCACGATCTTGCAAAGGACGCCTACCACGTCATCGCATCTGTCGAGCAGGCGCTGGCCGTGGAGTGGCAGGCATATCCCGCCATCAAGATTTTTTATCAGACCACGCTGAACGCCGAAGAGTACGAGCCAGTGGCAAGGGCCATTGAGGAGGCCAATCCGAGGACTTCGCGCGCGGACACGATCTGCTACGCGACGAAGGAAAACCAGGAAGCCGCCCGGAAGCTGGCCACGGATGCTGAAGTTGATGTGGTAATAGTCATCGGGGGCAAGCATTCGGCCAATACGCGCCACCTCTTCGAGATATGTTCCAGGTTCAAGCCGTGCTACCTCGTGCAAGGCGCTTCGGACCTCGACCCGTCGTGGTTTCAGCAGGCAAAATGCGTGGGGCTGACGGCAGGCGCTTCTACGCCGGATTACGTCATAGACGAAGTAGAGAAGGCGGTTTCCGCGCTCTAAGGCGTTCGCGCCGCGCATGGGGGGCAGCCGTTGCTCCTTTGCTGCGTTAAAAGCCCCACGCCATCCTCTTCGGGCGCGGCCTCTAGTTGTTTCGCCGGAGATGTCCGGCTTATATTAGGTTGAGTTCGACGGCGCGATGCGGGAGTTCATGAGCTTTCGCCGCGCCTTTAGCCGAAGAAGGGGGTCGCCATGTTGTTCGGTATTCCAAAAGAGTGTCCAGACCGGGAACGGTGTCAGGAAAAACGAGTTGGGCTTTCGCCGGGAGGGGTGCGGGATCTCGTTGAGGCTGGCGCTGCCGTCATCGTTGAAAGCGGAGCGGGCGCGGCGGCTGGTTTCCTCGACGAAGTCTACCGCAAAGCCGGCGCCCAGGTGGCTTACTCCAGCGAGGAGGTCTTCGGGCGGGCCGACGTGGTTGTCAAGATCGCGGCTCCCACCCCGCGGGAGATCATGCTTTTGCGGCCCGAGGCTTGCGTTCTGGCCTTCTGGCACATGGCGGTCTTGTGGGACACGGTCCAGGAGCAGTTGCAGAAGGCCAGGGTCACGGCCATCGGCTACGAGGTGATACAAGAAGAGGACGGCGTCCTGCCCATTCTTCGCGTCTCCTCTGAAATAGCCGGGATGCTTGCACCGCAGATAGCCGGGCGGCTTCTGGAGACGGAGTTCGGCGGAATAGGCATCCTTCTGGCGGGAGCGCCTGGCATCCCTCCGGCGGACGTGGTGATAGTGGGAGGCGGGACGCTCGGGTTTTACGCCGCGCGCGCTTTCCTGGGCCTCTGCTGCGGCGTCCACGTGCTGGACATTTCCAAGAAGAGGCTTGAGCTTCTCGACCGCTATTTCGAAGGGCGCGTCGTGACGGCCTTGGCGACCAAAGAGAACGTCGAGAAGTTCGTCTCCTTTGCTGACGTTGTTGTTGGCGCCGTGCTCCACCCAGGCGAGGTCGCTCCTATTGTCGTCACGCAGGAGATGGTTCGCAAGATGAGGCCCGGAAGGGCCATCCTCGATTTCTCATACGACCAGGGCGGTTGCGTCGAGACCACGCGCCTCCAGGGGCCCAGCGGCGGCATTTTCGTGAGGGAGGGCGTTCTCCACTTCGCGGTGCCGAACTCTCCGTCGCTCGTCGCCCGTTCGGCGACCCACGCGCAGACTCACGCCATTTTGCCCTACGTGCTCGATCTCCAGGCAAAGGGGACGGCCAAGGCCATCAAGGACAACGCGAGCCTCAAAAGCGGCTGTTACGTCTACCAGGGACACGTCGTCAGGCAGGGCTTCGGCCCAAGCGTCATTAACCTGGATGAGTTATTGGCTTAAGGGGGATGAGCCATGTCCATCATGGAGCAATACAGGGCTAAGCTTTGCAGCCCGGCCCAGGCGGTGGCGGCCGTAAAATCCAACGACTGGGTCTGGATGAGCGGCAACGCGGCCGCGCCGTTCGTTCTTATGGAGGCGCTCTCGCAAAGGGCGGGAGAGCTGGAGAACGTGACGCTGTCTCACGTTCTTCTCATGGGCGACGACCCGCTGTCGAAACCGGGAATGGAGAAGGCATTTCACCACAATTCATTGTTTGTTGGTTCCGCGGACCGCGCTTCAGTCAACGACGGGAGGTCGGCCTACGTCCCAGTCCACCTGCACGAGATTCCCGGCGCCATTCGCGGCAAGGCCGTGCGCGTGGACGTGGCCATGATCCAGTGTTCGAGGCCGGACGACCACGGTTTCATGAGCCTCGGAGTCGAGGTGATGGCGCAGAAGGCGGCGGTCGAAATGGCCAGGACCGTGATCATCCAGGTAAACGACCAGATGCCCCGGATTCACGGCGACGCGTTCATCCACGTATCGAGAGCCACGCACATCGTGGAGACCTCGCAACCTCTTCTGGAGCTGCGTGGAAAGCCCGCCAGCGAAGTGGAGCGAAAAATCGGCGAGCTCATAGCCGAGCGCATCCCCGACGGCGCCACCCTGCAACTTGGCATCGGAGGTATTCCAGACGCCGTCCTTTCAATGCTTCGAGGCAAAAAGGACCTGGGGATCCACACCGAGATGATCAGCGACGGGCTTATCAGCGCCATGGAAGCCGGAATTATCACGGGCAACCGCAAGACGCTGCATCCCGGCAAGGTGATCTCGACATTTGTCCTTGGCACGAAGGCGCTCTATGATTTCGTGGATGATAACCCGCTTTTCGAGTTGCACCCGGTGGACCACACCAACGATCCCTTCATCATCGCTCAGAACGACAACATGGTGGCGATCAACTCGGCCCTCGAGGTGGACCTGACGGGGCAGGTCTGTTCCGACTCCATCGGGCCATACATTTACAGCGGCTTTGGTGGACAGCTGGACTTCGTGCGGGGCGCGGCCGCCAGCAAAGGCGGCAAACCCTTCATCGCCCTGCCGGCGACGGCCAAGGGTGGAACGATGAGCCGCATTGTCCCCATCCTTAAACCTGGGTCTGGAGTAGTCACGACTCGCGCCGACGTGCATGAAGTCGTGACCGAATTCGGAGTCGCTTCCCTGTGGGGCAAGAACCTCTCGCAGCGCGCGAGGGCGCTCATTGCGATCGCCCACCCCGATTTCCGCGACGAGCTGGAAAAGGCCGCGAAGGAGAGGCATCTGATATAGGGTAAGTATGAAGTATGAAGGCGGAAGTATGAAGGAAAGGCGTCAA
>JAEMPZ010000108.1 GCA_022759065.1 Acidobacteriota bacterium
TTTACTCCGCTAACGCCGAATGGGCGGCCATCGCCGATGCTGCGAGATTCAGCAACAGCGCAATTTATCGTGCTGCACTGACATTAAGCACTACCACTTGACAAGAAAAATAAAATGGCCTATACTATCTATGACACCATGGATTGGACACCGGTGGTGGAGAGGAACAATAACTAGCGAAGGAGGAGAACATGGCAGTGAAGAAGGCGGCAAAGAAGGTTGTGAAGAAGGTCGCAGCGAAGAAACCCACCGTCAAGAAGGCCGTGAAGAAGACCACGACTGCCAAGAAGGTCGTGAAGAAAGCAAAGAAATAAGAATGGATTGACCCGGGGCAGCCGGGTTGTTTCCACCTTTACTCCACGTTTTTATTTCCGAGAACGGTCCACCACCCTCCGGGCCGTTCTCATTTTTTTCCCTCCTGAACTCGGCACTTGCATCGTGGAATTCGGGCGGGCAGTACCAATCCGTCTCAATTTGGAGTAGCCTGTCCCAGGTGGCATTATGCTGAAGGCCCCTCCAACTCCGCCTCCCGATTCACCTGGCTGCTACATCTTTCGCGGCAAGGGCGGCAAGCCGCTTTACGTTGGCAAGGCAAAAAATCTGAAATCTCGCGTCTCTACTTATTTTGCACCCGCTGTTGCTGAAAAGATAGTTCGCCTTCGCCAGGAAGCCGCAAGCCTTGAATACGTGGTCACGCAATCGGAATGGGAAGCCTTCCTTCTTGAAAACAACCTGATAAAGCAGTTCCATCCCCCATTCAACGTGATGCTCAAGGACGACAAGACTTACCCTTACATCAAGCTGACAACAAGGGACGACTACCCGAAGGCTATTTTCACCCGCAGGCCGATCAAAGACGGGGCGATCTATTTTGGGCCGTTCGTTCCAGAGGGAAAGGCGAAGAGAAATCTAGAGATAATCCAGAAACACTTCAAGGTCGCGACTTGCAAGGATCCGCTCGACGGCTCGCGTCCCCGCCCCTGTCTTCTATACGAAATGGGGCATTGCTTCGCGCCTTGTATCAAGGGGCGCGTCCCCAAGCACCTGTACCGCAACGCCGTGGCCGAAGCGCGACTTTTCCTCGAGGGGCGCACGGCCAGCCTCAGAAAGCTCATCGAAAGGCGCATGGCCGAATTCGCCGCCGCTCAGGAGTACGAGCTCGCCGCGCACTACCGAGACCTCCTGCGCGCCTCCGATGGCCTTCGGGAACGGCAAGCCGTCAGCCGTCCAGGCGAGGGCCACTGGGAATTTTTCGCTCTGTATGGAGGCCCTGAAAGTTACGCGCTGTGCTCATTCACGCTGATGGACGGCAAGGTCGTTGACAGGCGCGTTTGGAAAGTGAACGAGTCCGAACTGTCTCGCGAAGAGCTTTTCGAGTCGCTCCTGGCCAGCCTGTTCGGAAACGCGGCGGTGCTGCCAGACGGCGTGGCGGTCTCGGAGCCGTTTAGCGGGATGGAGTTGCTCGGCCGCTACCTTTCCGAGCGCAAGCGGCGCAAGGTGCCGCTGTTGGCGCCCAAGCGGGGAGAGAAAGCGCGCATCATGGCCACGCTTCTGGAAAACGCGCGCCTTGAGTTTGAAACAAACGCCGATCCCGCGCGCCTCATCGAGCCCCTGGCTGCCGCGGCCGGACTTGCTCGCCCGCCTCGCCTGATCGAGTGCTTTGATATATCTCACATCCAGGGCGAGGCCCCGTCCGCCTCCTGCGTCGTCTGGGAATCCGGCCAAATGCGCAAGAAGATGTACCGCAGCTTCAATATCAAGGTGGCGGAGGGCGGAGACGATTACGCCTCAATCGCCGAGGCCGTCTCAAGGAGGTACGCGAGGCAGGCCGCCGAACATGCGACGTTGCCGGACCTCGTTCTGATTGACGGAGGCGCCGGCCAAGTCAATGCCGCTCATGCTTCGCTCAAGGCGATTATTCCTGATCCTCCGGCCATTCTGGGAATCGCCAAGCGCGAGGAGTGGCTTTTCCGCCCCGGGAAGGCCGAGCCGATTGTCCTTCCAAAAGATTCTCCGGCCTTGCACCTTCTGGAACGGATCAGGGATGAGGCCCACCGCTTCGCGCTCTCGCGGCACCGAGCAAGAAGAACAAAAGCGCGGCTGCTCTCTCCACTATTGGCCGTCCCAGGCATAGGCCCAACGACGGCGAAAAAACTTCTTCTGAAATTCCTGACCACCGACGCGGTCCGCCAGGCAAGCGAAGAAGAACTGGCGAAAGCGGTCGGCAAGGCCGCCGCCAGGCGCATCCGCGCGTGGGCGGGGCGGGGGTGAAGTACGAAGGTTAGACGGAAGACGATAGATGTGAGACGTAAAAGAAAAAGTACCGCGACGTCTAACTTCTAACCTCTAACGTCTAACGACTGTCACTGCTTCAGCAGCGTCTTCGCCATCTCTACGATTCCAGATTCCATCTCTGGGCCTAGCGTGTTCTTGACGGCGAAAAGCTGGAAGTAGAGCAGCTCGTTTAGATCCTTTACCAGCGCTGTTTCCCGCTGCGGCCTGGGCAGAGCGGCCAGGTTTGCCAGGACCCCATTAACCGGAATCGCGCCGTCCTGGTCCAGGTCCAGGCCATACAGCACGGAGGCGCCCGGTTCGAGCCCCTTGAAAAAGGCCGAAAGAATCATCCGCGCCTTGGCGCCAGCCTCCATCTGAAGAGCTTGGTAAATCGTGTTGAAGACGGCGTTGTAAGCCTCGACCCTGGAAGCCAGCGGCGCCCTCTCGGCCTCCTCGATGGCTTCTGGGGAAGCCGCTACTGCCTTTTCCACTTTCTGTGGAACGTAAACAAGCCCCGCCGCGAGGAGCGACACCACGGCCTTCTTGGCTTCCAGCTCGCCAACCTTTGACTTGAGAATGACTTCCTGCACCGTGCGTTCTCCGGTGACCTGTCCAAGGACCTGCTCTTCTTCGAACGAGAGCGCGGTGGAGGCGGTGACGTCTTCCGCCAGCACAAGCACGGCGCCCATTGGCGGAAGCCTGTCCTGTAAGTGGCCCCATTCGTCCATTCGGCGCGTTGCCTCCATGACATAGTTGGTCGTCGTCATGGGAAGCGGCAATATGAACGGCGGCTTCACCTCTCCGTTCTGGAACCTGAAGTGCCCCTTGCCAAGGGCAAAGACGCGGTAAAGCATCTCCTCAACCGATTTCACCCATTCGTCCTGAAACTCCTGCGGCGTCAGGCCGGAAATGGCCAGAAGCTGCTTCGGCACATCCGCCTGCGGGTCTTCGATGCGCGACAGCCCCTCGACAAGGTCCTGTTCCGTAACGAATTGCCTGCGAAGAAGGTGCGCGGCCAGTCCAAGGCGGGCGTCCATCCCAGCGGCGCAAACAAGGCTGCCGGCTTTGAAGAAGAAGCCCCACCGGCTTTCCTCCTGAACCTCAAGCAGCCCGCTCTTTCTGCTGGCGGAGAGAAAAAGGAGCACGTCCGAAAGGGATAAAACGGCCAGGTCGCCCTCGAACTGGACCGCGTCCTCGCCGCTGCGCGAAAATGCGCGCTCCTTAATTCTGTCTAGCGATTGAAACACATGATAGGCCTCGAGGATCTGCGGCAGGCGCCCCGATTCGAGGTCCACGTAGATTGGAGAAAGCACCAGGCAGCCCGTGCGGACGTGGACGACCGCTTCCCTCGCCTTGCCAAAGGTTCCCTCGACGATCTCCCTGGGAATCAGGATGGAGCCATCAGCCTGGATGGGAAGAGATTTTCGCAATGCCCCCTCCACGCAAGAATGTACCCTTTGCGCGAGGCAGTGTCAACAGGCGCAGTTGACGAAACGGTCCAAGCAGGCTAGAATAGCCAGGCTGGCTTCGGCCGGCGAGTGCCCCTGTAGCTCAGTCGGTAGAGCAGAGGACTGAAAATCCTCGTGTCGGTGGTTCGATTCCGCCCGGGGGCACCACTTCCGCCACAAAGAAAAGCGGCTCGTGACTGGTGACTTGTGATCGGCATATGGTCAGTTGGCCAGGACTCCTTCCGGCGCCGTTTCTTCTTCACTAATCACTAATCACTAATCACTCGCGCTTGGCCATGGCTGGCCAGGAGGGTGATAAGCCGATGAGGCTTGAGAGGAGAGTTTCGAGTTGACTAGCAAAGCAAGCGCATTCAAACCTGGAAAGCCCCTTCGCCTGACTTGCGCGGCCGCTCTTTTTCTCATGGCCGCCTGCGCCGGCGCGCCCCCGCCAGTATCATCTCCATCCACGTCCCCGCGACAGCCGCAGGCGACAAGAGAGGTCAAGCCCAAAGTGGCGCTGGTGCTTGGCGGCGGCGGCGCCAGGGGCTTCGCCCACCTTGGAGTGCTAAGGGCGCTCGAACAGGAAAAGATCCCAATTGACATCGTGGTCGGAACCTCAGTCGGCAGCCTGATTGGCGCTCTTTACGCCGACACCGGAAACGTCCTTGACCTCGAATACACCGCGCTCACGATACGCAAGGAGGATCTTTTCGACTACCAGGCCATGGCCGTTTTTTCCGGCGGATTCATCAAGGGCGAGGCCCTGGAACAGTTTCTCAGGGCGAGGTTGCGCCATTCATCAATCGAAGCCTTCAAAGTCCCCTTCGCCGCGGTTGCCGTGGACGTCAGAACCGGCGAGACGGTGGTCTTCGACCATGGGCCGGCGGCGCCCGCGATTCACGCCTCGTGCGCCATACCGGGAGCCTTCGTCCCCGTGCAGTACCAGGGACGGACTTTCGTTGACGGCGGAGTGACCAATCCCCTTCCAGCAGACGTCGCAAGAAAAATGGGGGCCGAAGTGGTAATCGCCGTTGCCATTCCGGCGGCCGTGCCATCGCAAGCGCCAACCAATCCGGTTTCGGTCGCTTACCAGTCAACGATGATCATGTCCGCTGAAATCGGCAAATTGAGGGCCCGCGAATCTGATATCGTCGTAGCCCCGGCCGTCGGAGACGTTGCCTACGACGACTTCAGCCAGAATAAAAGGCTCATTGACGCCGGCGTCGCCGCGGCTCAGAAGGCCATGCCAGCCATTTACTCCGCGATCGCCGCAAAGACGCGCTGGGTGCCCGCCGAAGAGCAATCGCCCTAGAGCGCCTTTGCTGCAAGCTCCAGCACATCAACGGTCTTGAATGCTTCGTGGCCGGTCTCTCCCGCCGCGTTCGAGAGCATGACGTTGCAGAAGGGACACGCCACGGCGACGCTCTCGGCGCCCGTGGCCATGGCCTGCTCGAAGCGGGCGTGGTTGATGCGCTTGCCGAGCTTCTCCTCCAGCCAGAAGCGGCCGCCGCCGGCGCCGCAACACATGGCCGCCTCTCCGCTCCAATCCATCTCTTTCAATGAAACCCCGTGGATGGCATTGAGGATGGCCCTGGGCGCCTTGGTCTCGCCGTTATACCGGGCAAGATAGCAGGGATCGTGGTAAGTCAACTTCTCTTGGACATTTCCGCCGAGCTTCAGGCGCCCTTCCGCAAGAAGTTTGGCCACGAGTTCCGTCCCGTGGATCACTTCGTAGTTTCCGCCGAAGGCCGGGTACTCGTTCTTCAGGGTGTTAAGGCAGTGCGGGCAGTTCGTGACTATCTTTTTGACCTTGTATCCGTTCATGGTCTCGACGTTGCCCTCGGCCAGCGTGGCAAACAGGTACTCGTTGCCCAGCCTTCTCGCCGAATCGCCGGTGCAGTTCTCCTCTTCGCCCAGCGTGGCGAACGAAACGTTGGCGGCCTTCAATAATTTGACGAGGGCCTGCGAGACCTTCTGGCCCGCCGCGTCGTAAGCCCCGGCGCACCCGACCCAGAAGAGGTACTCGGCGTCCGGCTTGTCCGAAATGAGCGGGACGTCCAACCCGTCGGCCCACTTGGCCCTGTCAGTCCTGGGCATGTTCCACGGGTTGCCCTGGCGTTCCATGCCTTTGAAGCCGGCCTGCGCCTCCTGGGGGAAGCTGCTCTCTTCGAGTGTCAGATACCGGCGCATCCCGACGAGCTTGTCCACGTAGCTTATGGTAAGCGGGCAGGCCCACTCGCAGTAGCCGCACGTCGTGCAGGCCCAGATGGTTTCCTCGCTGATCTTTCCGCCGATCAAAGGCCTCTTTTCAGGAACGCCCTTGTCCTTCGCCATGTCGGCGAGCGGGGTCGCGTAAAGGTAATCCCTCAGGTCGTTGCAGTATTCGCGGGGCTTTAGAGGCTTTCCCGTGACATTGGTGGGACAATGTTCGACACAGCGGCCGCACTCGGTGCAGGTGTAGAGGTCCAGCATCTGTTTCCAACTCAAGTCCTGAATCTTGTTGATTCCGAAGTGCTCGGCTTCGAGGTCCATCGGCTTGATGTTCTTGTTCGGCTCAAGGTTCCTGAAATAGACGTTGAAAAGCGCCGTGAAGACGTGAAAGTGCTTGGAGTATGGCAGGAAGTTCATGAAGCCGAAGAAGATCACGAGGTGGGCCCACCACATCACGCTATACAAAAGCGCCAAGCCCGAATGGCTCAGGCCGCCCAAAAGCCCCGCGACGAATAGTCCAACTGGGGACCAAGCCTTCCAATCTGGATTGTTCATCGCGATGAAAGCGCCGTCGGCCATCAGGTCGGTCACCATCAGCCAGCCGATGAGATTCAGAGTGGCCCAGGCGTCCCATGAATTATGGACCCTTTCGAGGCGCCCTCGAAGCCTTCTCGCCGTGGCCATCAGTATGCCAAGTATGACCAGCACCTCGAAGATGTCCTTCGTCGTCTGGTAGCCCAGGCCCCAGATGCCGAGCGTCTCGGTCATATGAAACGACGGGAAGAGCCCTTCGGCGATAAGCGAAAGCGAGCGAAACGCTAGAACGCAGAATCCCCAGAAGATCATGAGGTGAAAGACCCCGGCATAGCGGTCCCGCAGCATCCTCGTCTGGGCGAAGGCGTAAAGGAAGAGGCCCTTTAGGCGTTCCCACGGGTGATCGAACCTGTCATCCGGCACTCCGGCCATCAGCGCCATGATGCGGCGATAGGCCGTGTTGGCAAAGAGCGCGAGAGATGCGAAAACAAAACCCCAGAAGATCATCGTCTGAACCGGATGCATGGGCCCCTCCTCAAACAAAAGTTTCACGATCGCCTCCGCCTCATGGCGGAAGGCGGTAGTATAAGCAAAATGGAGTTGGGAAGGAAGGGGAGGGAAAGAGGTGCCGGGGTATCGGGGTTAAGGGCAGGCTGTTAGTGGGGAAAAGTATGAAGTATGAAGGCGGAAGTATGA